>CAMHRH010000083.1 GCA_946187605.1 uncultured Candidatus Saccharibacteria bacterium | reverse complement strand
TTGCTCGTCTCGACGATCAATTCATCGGCAACGAGCTAGTTGACGTAATCGCGCCACAAATTAAGCGCAATAGCGGATATCTTCGCATCGAGCATGCCGGTTTCCGCCGCGGTGATAATGCCGAAATGGCAATTATCTCATTCGTCGACGAAATCAAAGACCAGGCTAAGGAAGAGAAGAAGGAGGCTAAGTAATGAAAACTTATAGCCAGAAAACTTCTGAAATTCAGCGCGAATGGTGGATTATCGACGCTAGCGTTATGCCGCTTGGCAAACTCGCCGTCGTTATTGCTGATAAATTAATGGGCAAATCAAAAGTTACCTACACCCCGCATACCGATAACGGCGATTATGTCGTAGTCATTAATGCCAAAAACATCAAAGTTACTGGCGAAAAAATGACCGACAAACATTACTATCGTCATTCCGGTTTCCCAGGTGGTTTAACCGATTTGACGCTAGCTGAGGTTATCGAAAAAGATCCAAGCCTCGCAATCAAGCAAGCAGTCAAGGGTATGATGCCTAAAAATAAACTAGCAGCTGATCGCTTAGCACGCCTACGCGTCTTTAATGGCGCCGAGCATGCTCATACGGCACAACAGCCAAAGGAGATTAAGTAATGCCAGCTAAGAACGCAAAATACACCTACGGCAACGGCAGCCGCAAAGCAGCTACCGCAACCGCACGTCTATATAAAGGTAAGGGCGAGATTACGATTAATGGTAAGCCAGCACTCGAGTTTCTCAGCGGAAACAAGACTTTGATGGCCGAGATCACCGATCCTCTCGCACTAACCCAGAAGCAAAAAGAATACGACATCACCGTCCTAGTTAAAGGCGGCGGCGTCGCTGGCCAAGTTGACGCAATCAAGCTAGCTATCTCACGCGCACTCGTACTCGAATTCCCAGAATTCCGCCCAGTGCTCAAGAAAGCCGGCCTCATGAAGCGCGACCCTCGCGAAAAAGAACGCAAGCACTACGGTCTCCGCAGCGCACGCAAACGCGAGCAGTTCTCCAAGCGTTAATACGCCTACACAAAAATATACCTCCTTGCGAGGTATATTTTTTATATAGCTATTCCGGAGAAAAAACTATCTATCATAATTTATACAAGGCAAAAATAAACTCCCCGCATTAGCGGGAAGTTTAGCTGGCTGCTGGCGCCGAGATTAATAGTCGCTCTCTTCAATCTCTTCAACCTTAAAGGTCGCATCTTTCAATAATTCCGCCGTAGAGTCCGAAACATAGTCGAATGCTGTTTCATCAACTGACTTACCAGGAGCGAGCTTATCGGTATAAACGGTATCGCTATGAATTTCCTTATCTTTCTTATCATAGGCAGTAATCTTAATGCTAAAGCTTAAATACCTATCAGATTTATTCGTAATTGTCACTGGAAGCTCAGTGTCATACCAATGGATATAGGTGCCTTGCTGTTCTATTTTAAAAGTGCCGAATTTGACTTCTACGTCTTCAGCGAGACGGTCTGCTAGAATCTGCTTGCAGTCACCGATATGATCAAGAGCCTCTTTTAGACTATCCGCAACACGACGATACTGTTCGGACAAATCGCGCGTCTTACCTGCGCCAATCGCATCAACGGCATCCTCGCCCGTATAGTACTTAATATCCTCAACGGCTTTAAAGTCGTCGCCAGAAACGCCATACTTCTCAGTACATTTATTACGCATCTCAACCGAAAATGAATCACTTGTACTATAGTAGCCCGGAAGCCCAGAATCGCGATAAACGTTAGAAAAGCTACTCGAATAATCCTCAACTGCATTGCCAACATCTTTGACGTTGCGGTCGTATTTCTCGATTGCTTCAGCGGTCAAATTTGCCTGAATAATCAAAAAAGTCACCAGAGCGCCTATGCCCAGTACGACGACGCCAATAATGATCCAAAACCAAGCCTTCTTATAAAAAGTTACCGGTTTCGAATTCCCGAGAACGGAATTATCTGCCGCAGGAGCCGAACCCTGTGCAAGGACGCCCGCATTTGGAGCTGTTTTTTGTTGTTTATTTTGGTCAAGAACGCTCGTTCCTTCCATAAATATATCTCCTTAGATTTTATATTCTACTCTTCGTCGCGACTGTGGCCGCCCCGAATAAGCATATAGTCTATTAATAATACTCCCACCACTACCCAAAATAGTGCTTTCATATTACCTCCACTATCTATAGGCAGTATAACATAAGAATTTACATTTTAAAAAGCACATGATTAAATATAGATATTGATATGGGTAGGAGAAAGATAGCTATAATCGCTACGGTCTGCATTTTAGCAGTGAGCGCATTTTTTGTTATTCCAGTAATTATAGATAGTGCAAAAAGTGCCACCATTAACATAATGGTATTGCCATACAATGATGCCATAACTACAATAAATGGAATAAGCTATAAAAACGGATCCTATAAGTTATTCCCGAACGAGAATGTCATAGTCACGCTGAAAGCAGAAGGCTTTCGCGAAGAAAATATGACAATAAACATAGAAAAAGATACCACAATCTCTATTCAGAAAA
>CAMHRH010000082.1 GCA_946187605.1 uncultured Candidatus Saccharibacteria bacterium | reverse complement strand
CCGCAAATTGAGGATACCGAGAAGAATCGCGACTTATTCAAGGGTCTTGGTCTAAAGCCTGCGCCGATGTATCTTTCGGTCGAATATGCCGGAATCTTAAACCTGGAGAAAAGCGAGGAAGAAATCCTGGCTGGCGCCGCCCAAGGTCTTCGCCGCAAGATTCGTAAAGCTGAAAAAAATGACATCACGGTAACGACTAGTACTGATCCGGCCGACATTCACGAGTTTTATCAGATTGAGCTAGAGACCGCAAAGCGTCATGGATTCGTGGAGTTCTCGGAGAGCTTTCTTCAGAAACAGTTCGAAGCCTTCGCAAAATATGACGACGTAAAACTCTATACTGCGAAACTCGGCGACGATATTCTGGCGCAGAATTTTATGATTTTCTATGGCAATGAGGCCTCGTATCACTACGGCGTCTCGACTGCGCTGGGCACGAAATATTCCGGCGCGCCACTTCTTCATATGCAAGCGATGCGCGATGCGCGTGAGCGTGGCATTAAGCGGTATAATTTCTGGGGAATTACTGGCTTAGACGAAACTAAGCATCGTTTTTATGGTGTTAGCCAGTTCAAGCGCAGTTTTGGCGTCGAAGAGCTGAAATACCTCCACGCACATGATATGATTATCTCGCCGGCAAAATATCGCATCGATTATCTTATCGAAAAAACTCGTGCCAAAATCCGCCACGTCTAGATATGAATACTTGCAAAAAGCATAAGCATAATGCTATCCTTAAACTAGATTTAAGGAGCTTTTTCAAGTGAGCAGTACAAAAAGAAAATTTATCGAAAGTCATTGGCTAACATTTGCCATGAAGGGTGCGATTTCGGTAGTGGCCGGACTCTGCCTTATGTTCTCGCGCAATGATGATACGCATTTCTTAACACAAATTCTTGGCTGGACGATGTTTGGTTTAGCATTCATTGAGATTGCGAACGTTATTTATCGCAAAGTTCGTTCACATAACTGGGGCTTTCCTCTATTTCTTGGCTTGCTCGAGCTTTCGATCAGTGTGGCGCTTCTTTTCACGGTTGACCCGAATGCAACCGATGAGAGCTTGATCGCTATGCGCGTTGCCATTCTTTCGGCATACGTCGTCTTCGCATCGGTCGTTACCATCGTGATGGGCTTCGTGAGCTTCAACAATATGACTGACCGCTTTATGTGGGTCGTAAATGGTATGGTAGGCACCGTCCTCGCGCTTCTTATGCTCGGCGGCGGCAGCGCGGCGAACGATACGGCTGGCGTATATTTTGGCGCAAAGGTACTATTGTTTGGTACTTATTTAATGGTAAACGGTATTACGGATCTATTCTTCGGCGTCCACTCTCGCGACGAGATGGCTGAGTTGCATGCAGGTCGCAAGACAACGAAAAAGCTTGCAAAGAAGGGCAAAAAATAATGCTTTTTGACGCTAAGAGCAAAATCGAGCGTTATCTTCGCAAGAATCCGCAGATTAAGACTATTGTTGTCGCAGGCTCGTATGGCCGCAAATCAGCCATTCGCTGTATTGGCATGATTGTCGGTCAAGCATTCACGGTTACGATGGGCGTGAATGCGTCTGTTGACCCGGATGTTGTAGTGCTTGACTATAATTCGATGGCAAATTTTCCAGACATCGACCCAGATATTGTCGTCATTACGAGTTGCGAGACTGAGAATGAGGCTAAAGAATATTTTGATCTCGCGAACAGGGCGCGTCATATCCTCGTGAACTATAACGATGTTCCGCAAGAATACGCTAAATATCTCAAGAATCCAGAAGTTATTACTTATGGCGATGAATTGCCGGCCGATTATTACTTCGAAGAGCACGACACTGGCCTTGACGGCCAAAATGGCGATATTGTAACGCCGAGCCGTGAGCATATCACTGTCACGGTGAAGCTAATTGGCGAGCATAATATGCGCCCAGTCATCATGGCCTGCGCAGTCGCAAAACTCTTCCAGGTTGATCGCGAACGCGTCATGGCCGGCATTGAGGCAATTCGCCCGGTGCATGGCCGCATGTCGCCAGCACGTGGACTCCATAATTCGGTTATTCTCGACGATTCTGCTTCGACTTCTTCTACCTCGCTAAAATATGGTATGCAGGCGCTCTATAGCATCCAGGCGCCAGATCGAATTCTTGTAACTGACGATATTCGCAAGCTTGATAAGATTGACTATGATCTCGTATCGGAGGTGATAATATTAGGCCAAAAGCCGACAAAGGCCGCCAATAAAAAAGTGGTCTTCTTTGACGAAGAGATTGATTTATTTAATCATCTCGGCAGTCGCCTCGATGAGAATTGTCTTGTCTTGCTTGAAATTCCACTTCCCGAGATTATTGAGTCCTACTTGTGGTAAAATAGATATATGGCAAAGGTGATTACGATTACCAATCAAAAAGGAGGTGTTGGTAAGACGACGACGTCCTACAATTTGGCTTATTACCTCGCAAAAGCTGGCAAGCGCACACTGTTGGTTGATTTTGATCCGCAGGGCAACGCTAGCTCTGGTTTTGGTGTCAAAGAAAAAGATTACGC
>CAMHRH010000081.1 GCA_946187605.1 uncultured Candidatus Saccharibacteria bacterium | reverse complement strand
GCAAGTTAATCCCAGAATCGTAATTTAGGCCAACTAATTCATCGGTACTTCGGCCGAGCATCACGCTCGCCATTGGGTTTGCGAGTAAAATATTACCATCGGAACCAACAATAATTACGCCTTCACGAATCGACTTTAGGACAAGCTCGCTTAGTCCTTGCGTGTCGGCAAGTTGGCCACTCGTAATCGCGCCGCTCGGGATGTTCTCGGCTTCATTTTTATCTTTTTTCTTGAAGATGCCCATTTCCACTATTTTAGCACAAGCATGTTTTCTCTGATATAATAATATACATGAATAAAGACGTCATCTATATTGAGCCTGAGCAGGATATTACCGATATTCTTGCAAATATTAAGGCTGCGAAAAATAAGATTATTGCACTTGTCCCCCCGAAAAAGGCTGGCGTTTTGCGCAGTGCGGTCAACTTCAAATTAATCGCAAAGGCTGCTCGCCGCAATGAAAAAACTGTAGTATTAATTACTGCTGATGAGTCATTGCGTCGTCTTGCCGCATCGGTCGCGATGCCGGTTGCAAAAACTCTCCAAAGTAAACCGCAGCTCCCAGACGTCGAGGATGTGGTCGAATTTGGCGATAAAAAAGCGAAAGTTGGTGCCTCCGAAAAAGATGACGTTATCGAAGGCGAACCAGAGCAAAAAGAAGATTCTGAAGAAGAAAAAGAAGTTGCTGCTCCGACCAAAAAGATACCGGTCGCAACAGCCGTCAAAGTGAAAACTGGCAAAAAGGCTGAGCCAGTTGAAGAGGATGTCATTGAGGGCGAGCCTGAACCGAAAGAAGAATCCGACGAACCAAAGACCAAGAAGGAAAAAACGGTCGCCAAAATGAAAGGCGCAAAGATTCCAAATATTGCCAAGTATCGCAAGTTTATTATTGCGGGCGGTATTGCGCTTATTCTTCTAATTGGCTTTTGCTTCTGGGCAAACGTGATTGCTCCGGCCGCTAAAATCACCGTGACAGTTCACGCCACTACGGCGAATTTTGCCGAAAAAGTCACTTTTGTTGATAATGAAGAAAAAGCCGATCCAAAATCTGGCATACTGTTCCTCGAGCAAAAGAGCGTTACAAAGCGCGCCGAGGCGGATTTTGAGGCAACCGGTGAAGTCGACAAAGGTACTAAAGCTACGGGTACCATCACTGTTACGCGGCCGAAGGGCGATATTGTAAACTGCGACGACGAGACGTCGACATTCTCGATTCCAAAAGGCACGACCGTAAAGATTGGCGACAAACAATTTGTAGTAACCGAGGGCGGCTCTGCGAATGCCGGCAATGACGAGATAGCCTTCTCTGGCCGAGGCAGTAGGCAGATTTGTTCACTCAAAAGCGACGTAAGCTCTGGCGCGATTGCTATCGCTGCAGTTGAGAATGGCGAAGATTACAATGTTGCTGCTAGTACTAGCGTTACGCTCGGATTAAATACGACTAAGAAATACTCCGTTTCAAGCTCAGCGATGGCTGGTGGCTCAAGCAAGAAGGTTAAAGTTGTCTCTATTGAAGATCTCGAGACCGCATCTAGTGGCCTCAGCGGCGAAGGTGAAAAGGAGGCGCGCGAAGAGCTTTCGAACGAGTTTGGTGCCGACTATGTATTTTTGGGCAATATGGAGCAGAGTGATCCAAAAGTAACTTCGTCGCCAAATGTTAATGAAGAAGTAGGCGATAATATCACGCCAAAAGTTGTCCGCGAAGTAACTTATACGCTATATGCCGTAAGTCGCGAGTCGGTAAACACTTATATCAAAACTACCGTCGAAGCTAATCTTGGCGATGACACGCAGGAAGTATATGATACGGGCGCCGATAAAGCCTTCTTTGAGGCATTCAAAAATTCTGACAACGACAGCGCGGCGAAGCTCAAATCCACAACAAAGACCGGCCCGCGTGTAACTGAGGAAATGGTTGCCGAAAAATCGCTTGGCAAGAAAATCGGCGACGTGCGTAAAGTCCTTAGTTCATTCAAGGGCGTGTCGAATGTTGATATCGACACGAGTTATTTCTGGGTTAGCAGTGTGCCTAGTGATACAAATAAAGTCTCTATCGAGGTTAAAGTCGAGGAATAATGCGCATCTTAGCACTTGACGTCGGTACAAAGCGTATTGGCTTAGCATATGCGGACACAAATGTCCGCATTGCTATTCCGCGTGGCATGGTGCCGGTTGATGGCAATGAATGTGCTGAAATTGCAAAAAAATACCGCCTCGAGAAAGCGGATATTATCGTGTCTGGCAGTCCGCGAAATAACAGCGGTGAAGAAACTCGCCAGACGGCCACGGTCCATAATTTTATTATATCACTTCAGGACTATTTTGTCAAGCATAAGCTTGAAAAACCGCGCGTTTATTTTCAGGACGAATCCTATACTTCCGTAGCAGCAGAGGAGCTATTACGTCCTGATCGCCAAGCGCGCAAGGCTGGCAAAGTCGACGAAGAAGCGGCCGCGATTATTTTGCAAGATTTTCTGGAGCGTTCAGACTTGCGACAGATTGAGGAGGAGGTAAAGAATGGCTAAGAATATCAAGAAGCGCATTGCGATTATCGTCGCTTCGGTGGTTCTTTTTATGATT
>CAMHRH010000080.1 GCA_946187605.1 uncultured Candidatus Saccharibacteria bacterium | reverse complement strand
AAATCTGCACGTTGGTCGGCCGGCAGGTCCTTGATTTTTGCATATTCTGCATTGAGCTTTTTGAGCTCATTTTTGAGTTCCTGTACTGTGGCCATAATAGATATATTTTAGCATATCTATCAGATAGCGACTAGCGAAGGCTTTTTCGGTTTTAGCTGACGACAAAAATGACAACAAGCGAAGCCGCCGCCAAGAAGACTAAGATAAACCAAAACCAGCTAAAACGGTTCGTCTTTCTAGTGTTTTTGAGATATTCAGAGTCTTCAACAGCATCATAATCTTCCTGATGGCTAGTTCTAGAGGCGCGCTCACGTAAATCAGCATTAATACGACGACTCAATTCGCTGCGATCCTCTTCTTTTTCGACTAAAACTCCCACAATACCTCCTAATTACTCGTTAATTATAGCACGTTACGGAGCGATTATATAGAAGGAGTACATGTGCCGTTACTATCCCAAGTTCCAGGCAAGAGCGAGAATGTCGGCAATACGGAGCCGCGTAGACAAGAAAAAAACCAGGCATAAGCCTGGTTCTAGGTTTGTGACCTTAGCGTCTTAGGTGTGCGACCTAATTGTTGACGCATGGCCTGTTTTTGGCATGCGACTCGCTTTTGGCGCGTGAATTGATTTTGAGCTATTTCGAAAGATATTCCCGAAGCGCATGCTCTCTAGCTACGGACATAGCGCGAAACGTCTTGGTGATTTTGGTGAAAACCACGAATGCCGCCATTAGCATCGCGCTCATGATGAGGCTATAGGCTGTGCTCTGGCTACGCGCTACTTCAATAGTGGCCAGCAGACACATGAGTGCGACAGCACCGGCCCAATACGTAAATCCATGGATGACGAAATGGGTCTTGAGTGCGTCTCTGTCCGCGCGGTCACGATAAATAGCCTCGAGATAGTCATTCGTATATTTCTCGAGTTTATCGCCAAACACTAACATCGCGATAAGCGCTACGATAACTGCAATAATCATAGAAACCCTCCCTTTCTCTGCAGTTTTTGGTTGAAAATTCTATTCGGTCTTCCCGAATCTTGGGATATTATATAATGATTTTGGTTATGATGCAAGATATGGGGCGGGGTCGGGTAGGTTTTTAGTAAGGCGCGGCGGCGCTGGATAGCAGATTTGAGGCGAATAAATATAGAGGAAAAGACCTGCATGCGCGAAATCGAGAAACAAGTCCAACTATCAGGTAAGAGAATTCGGCGCATGATTATTATTTCGAAAGGAGGAAAGATTATCAACGTGAAGTAGCGTTGACAAAAATACTAATCATCAGCTATATTTTAATTACAAGGTACAGCACTGCTGGATAGCGGATCCGAGGCCTTGTTTTTTGTTGCAGGGCCATGCGGACTTGCGCCAGATTACGCTTCGCTAGCAAGCCAAAGCGCTCAAGCCTATCTTTTTCTAAGTTTGTAAATACCCTTTAACCAGACACGAGGCTCGTATATTTCGCATAAAAAATGGACGCTCCGCGGTAGGTACATCCTGCACCGTGCGAGGCGTCGATTTAATTTAATACTAGATTATTTTGTTTTCCTCGTCAAGATTATTAGGTTTCCCTTTTTATTTACAAATAGCACTCTTTTTATAATTCGGTCCGCTAGGAAACGAGCTTTGATTTCTCGCAAGACAACGTCGTCTCTAAGGCCCTTCATCCTTGAAGAGTCGAAAACTACATTCAGAGACTGTTTTGATGCCCGCTTTAGATTTCGTTCAATAGCTGAAATCTTGTTACTTATTGGAGATTTTAGCTCATGTTCAACGCCGTTAATCCAAAAATCCGGCATTCGTCACAGTAATAGTCGGCGGGAATCAAGACCGCGATGCGTTCAGAGCTCGGAATGTCGAGCATTTTCTTGAGTATTATTTAAGAATTTTCTTTACCAGCTTTTTGCCCTTTTCTCCAAGTAGCTTCTTCGCAATAGATTTAGCATCCTGGTCGAGGCCGTAAATTATCCTTAGCGCATCACTTTCATCTTTTTCGTCCGTAAATACCTCGAATAAAATCGGTTTTTTGCTTATTTCCTTCGTAAAAACTTCTAGATTCCTTAAGAATTCTTTCTTGTTTATAGCACTAAGATACTCAAAGCCTAAATCTTCGGCATAATGTTTAACGAGCTTGTCGGACTTATTTCCATAGTGTCCATCAGCCGCAAAATACTCCGAACTGAGTTTATTTTCTTTCGAAACTCTTACTGCACGATGATTAAAGTTATGGAACTCGGTCCCGCATCCATTATTAACTAGCAAAATACGCAGATTGTTGCTTAGATATCTATTACCAATAGAGTTCAAATCATAGAAGAACGCCAAATCACCAATAAAACAATATACGTTATTGTTGACTACTAAAGAATTACCAAGCGCCGTAGACATAATACCATCAATCCCGAAACCACCAGTGTTACTATAAAATTTTGCTTTTTCGGAAACACCGTAAAGATCCCATGAACGAAGCGTATTTAAGATGGCAAGGTGTACCGTGTCATCTTTTTTGATTTTTGACGATACCTGGCGCGCAATCCATGGATTAGAAAAAGGCAGATCTATTTCGGATAATTTCGCTTCCAAATCGCTGCGTTTTCGACTCCACTTTTCATAATA
>CAMHRH010000079.1 GCA_946187605.1 uncultured Candidatus Saccharibacteria bacterium | reverse complement strand
TGTTCCCAATATGATGGACCCTGCGCTGGAACCAATATAAGGAATACCACATTCAATTGCGTTCTTAATTTGTTTATCGAAGTCAAATTCGAGTATTTTATTCATTAGATAAAAGGTGTTACCGCCAAGTACATAAATAGCATCAAAGGCAGTCAAATCGACTCTTTCATTACTAATTTTATACTCGCGTATATTATCTTCTAGTATCCCTAATGCTAAGATACTTTTATATTCAGCATCTACCCAGGATTTATCTCCTCTTTCTCCATCTGCAGCTGTCGTGATATATAGGAGTTTAACAGATCTTGCTGGTTTACTAAAAAGGGCCAAAACTTTGTTTTTGAAGTCTTGTTTTATTATTCCACAAGATGATAATACGATAGGCATGTTAATACTATAAAACTTTTTAAACATTTAACAAGCGGCACAACCAAATTGTAGGGGATTTAACGGATGAAGTTACAGAGGTAAATTACGATTTCTGACGTGTTTTTGTCGCAAAAATGGCATAAAAATAGCCCTCTATACTAACGAGGGATTTAACAGGTATTTATAGATTATAAAATAGTTGAAAATTATTTCATAACCCGAATGGTGGATCTTACTGGGCAGCGGCTTTCTCCGAAAGCCTTGCTTCGCTGGCGTCGCCTCGGAAGTAGAAATGCAAACATCTCTACTTCACTCAGCTCCTGGCTCGCACGAACCTCTGGTTCTCGCCCCAGCAATCTCCGAAAGAAGACCAATAAAAAACACCCTCTGGGTGTATTTTCTTGGTCTTGGTGGATCTTACTGGGCTCGAACCAGTGACCTTACGAATGTGAATCGTACGCTCTAGCCAACTGAGCTAAAGATCCATAGCAAGAGTATAACAGATTTGAAAAAAGACGGCTACTCATAAAAAGCGGCTATCTTGCGGCTAGCCAAACTGCGAAAATAATTGTAGAATAAAGCATAAGTAATATAGGGTCAAAGTGTCCAATAAGAGAGGTGTATTCACGTCTGCGAAGAAGCAGATATCTAAAGGTGTTGTAATTATTGCGGCTCTTTTTGCTTTTCTTGCAATTGTTGGCATAAGAAATGCCTCTGCTGAAGCTACGTATATGTCGGCGTCCACTGATAGCGACGATGGCTGGATTGATTTCTCGCCCGGCATCGAGGGTGCGGTCGCAAACTTTAGCTACATGAAGAGCGGCTCTGTCGGCTCAATCTCGAAGATTTATGACGCTAAGATAACTTTGCGCAACCTCCCAGAGGATAAATCTAAGCGCCTAAGCGTAAATTTGCCAGTCGGTATGTATTGGCAAGATGATGGCGCGGCCGACAACTACATATTATCTCAGCTTGATGCGAGCTATGGCACCAATGGCATCGTAAAAACGCCAGTCTCGGCCGAACCGATTATGGGGTATTCTTATACTAATTCTGGCGCACGCGATTATTATCTCCAAAGAGGCACCGAAGCGGTCGTCCTTAATATTAAAATCCGCGTCGATTGGCAGCTTGACCTCAGTTATATAAGTGACGCCGTAGTCGCTAAGCTCTATATTGACGACGCCGAGATTGAAAGTGCGCATATTGACGTGAACACTCCATCTGGGCAGAACACGGGCGGCAATTTCTATAATTCGTCTAATCGTATGTATGTTAACCCCGGTATGACCTATCAGACCGATAAGGGCTATTATCGTCTTATTCGCGCTCAATGGATAGATGGGCATTACAGTGTTAATCGTCCAATTAAGCAGGTTATCTTTGAGATGACATTCGATGATCCATCGGCGAGAATTGTCCTGCGAGGTGCCGGCGCTGGGTGGACGCTTGACGATAGCGCAAGCGCGGAGGGCAAATATATACTCACTCGCACGACTACGACTTTCAATAATGGCGAATTTTCGCTGCCGTACGCCGTGGTGATTCCTGATGATGCTCCTGGCGGAAAAGTATATACACTTCAAAGCACCGCCAAGACCGTTATCGCGCAGACCGGCGGCGCCGAAGACCGCGTAATAGATTTTCGAAACACGCAAAAACATTATTTCGAGGTACTCCCGAGCTCTGGCCTTGTGACTATTGGCATGAGCACGCTAGACCCCGCAAATCAGAACACTGCATTCGACATGAATTACAATACGTCTGTCTATGCCGAGCCGGACGTACAGGGCGAGCTTGGTCGATTCTATGTTAATAATCGTGGCAACGAAGCTAGTGCTCCACTCCATGCAAAGATTACTTTCGATACGAGCGTTCTCGGTGTAATGAATCTTGAGCTTGGCTGTGCGCCTGGCCACATAATCGATAAGGTGCATATTAAGACCGATAGCGGCGTCGATAAAGACGTTGAGGTAAATAGAACATGTAGTGTCTATGGCTATGCCGGCGCAATTAGCTATGTCAATTTAGGCCTTGAACGCTTCGACTATATTAATGAGGTTGAATATGACTTTGGCGCAATTCCGGCCGGTTTTCAGATTGCGCATTCCGCACATGATTCGTTAGCGATTGCTTATGCGGGTCGAATGCTCAGCAATGATGCCCGAGGCGTAGCGACACTAACGCTATCCGAAGTCGATAATCCCGACCGCATCATTGGCCCCGCCAATACTACCACGAAACATGTCGATGGCGCTGGTACTCTCGATATCACAAACCTCGGCACGCAGATTATTAATGCCGGCAATTCGCTGAATTTCTCTGTCAACGTCAAAAACTGGGCAGGGGGTACAAGTTACGACAACACTGTCCTTTCGCCGGTTATCTATATTCGCCAGGAGGCAAAGGATGTGGCTGGCAATTTCTTGCCAATCTCCAATCTAAGAATAACCACCGATTCGATTCGTGGCAGTAAGGATATAACGGAATTATTCGGCGATATAGAGTTTACGGACACCGATACCGCACGCGTCTATAAAATCGACGGGCGCAACGTTCCTGATGGGCGTGC
>CAMHRH010000078.1 GCA_946187605.1 uncultured Candidatus Saccharibacteria bacterium | reverse complement strand
GACCTAGGCGACATTAGTAACTGGTGGTCGATCGTAGCAACTATTACAAATATTGCGACAATTGCCATAATTGTGATTCTTGCAAAGAAATCAAAAACTAACTATGCGAGACTAATCAATTACGAAAAGGGTAAGACTAGGGTCGGGCAAGTTATATTAATAACCATGATTACTCTGTTAGTCGGTACGGGCGGTATGTATCTGGCTGGCTGGATTTGCTTTAGTAAACTCCCCTACGCATCGCCGACGATGATTGCGCCTATCCCGGCAATTCTAGCGATTCTAAACTTTATTTTATTACCTGCGACCGTCGCCTTCGCTGAGGACGGCTTATATCTTGGCTGTGGCGTTAATCAGATTGAGAATAAAACTGCCGCCATTCTTGTCCCAGCATTCTTCTATGCTTTGCAGCATTGCTTTATTCCGACCCTAATCGACGTGCGGTTTGTTGTCTATCGCTTTCTTTCATTCTTGCCGTTGACGATTATTTTTTGCTGGCATTACCAGAAGCATCGCAACCCAGTCCCAATCATGATTGGCCATGCTTTTATTGAGATCGCGAGCGTCGTCCTGATTCTCGCGACATCACTCGCCCCAGGTATATATGAAGCTATGATGAATATGTAAAAATTAACAATACGATAAAAATGCATAAAAGTATTGACTTTCTAAAGAAAGTGTGCTATTATATAGATAGTTTAGCTAAGATAATTAGTTAAACGAAAAAGGCAATAGCCTATAATAACCGAAGCGTAGCTTCACCTTGTAATTCGTGACACTCAAAAAACGAAACGCCTCGTCTGTATGTCCATGAATTACATTGTACCCGAATGGCGTCGTCTTAATCTAAACGCCGAGATTAAGAAAAGCAAGAACACTGAAAACTAAAACTATGTATCCCGATAAGGCGAATGATCGGAATGCACACCCCCTATTAGACACCCACATTGTGCAAGTGTCGACCCGCGCAAAACTGCGCGGGATTTTTCTTGCTTTTATTGAGATCGCAAGCGTGGGGATGACATAGATGAACGACATTATCTGAGAGTGATGGTGCTGACTGGAATAGCTTTAAGAACGGATGATTATCTAGTTTTTACCGACTCTTTTTAGTAGTTCTTCCCATGCCTCGCTATAGTAATCAGTAAAATAATTTCCTGCTTCATTTATCTGCATCCATTCAGCTTGTTCAACCTCTTCTTCTTGAGGTTTAAGATTGTAATTTAGCGGCTTAGCTATAAACAATAGTATATTCTTATAAACTGTACCACCATGCACAAAGTGCCCAGTTTTGATTGGGGTAGTATCACTAATTTCGACATCTAAACCAGTCTCTTCCTTTGTTTCCCGGATTGCGGTTTCCATATCTGTTTCATCGGCTTCTTGATGCCCCTTTGGAAATGACCAAAAAAGCTTTCCTTTGTCATCTTTTGCGCCAATTAAAAGCACTTTATCGTCTTTTAGGACAATGCACCCGCAGCTTTTTTCGGTTTTCATACGATTATTATAATACTACATGCAAAGACTTGGTCGTTTAGGGTATTGGATATCTTAACAGGGATAAATTCATTTTTGTGGTATTTTTGCCGTAAAAATGCTCAAATTTTATATAATCAAGACATTATGGTCTATCTAGATTACGCTGCGACGAGCCCGCTTTTGCCGGAGGCGATTGATGCTATGCGCGAAGCAGAGCAGAAATTTTTTGCGAACGCGTCGGCTCTGCATACTCCCGGTCATCTGTCGATGAATAAAATTGAAGAGGCGCGCGAGCTCTTGGCTCGGTTAATTAATGCCAGCCCAGACGAAATTATCTTCACCTCGGGAGCTTCGGAATCGAATAATACCATTATTCGCACGTTTGAAGGTCATAAAATCACTACTTCGCCACTTGAACATCACTCCATCATCGAGGCTGCGCGCGTGCTTGGCGGCAAAGAAAAACCGGCGCTCTATTCCTACATGCTGGCAAACAACGAAATCGGCGAACTGCTCCCAATCAAGAATATTGTCAAAAAAGCACACGAGGAGGGCGGATTCATCCATTCGGATCTGACGCAGGTTTTAGGTAAGCTGCCAGTTGACGTCAAGGCGCTCGATTTAGATTATGCTACCTTTAGCGCGCATAAAATTGGCGGCCCAATCGGCGTCGGTGCGCTTTATATTAGAAACGGCGCGCCATTCAAGCCGCTTATTATCGGCGGCAATCAAGAGAAAAAACGTCGCGGTACCACATATAACACTGTTGGGATAATTGGCTTTGGCGCTGCGCTCAAATACGTTTTCGAGCGCAAAACCTGGAAGATTTATGATACGAAAATTCGCACTCTTCGCGACGAGCTCGCTCGGCGTATTCTCAAAGAAATCCCTGGTAGTAGCCTCAATACCGACCTCGAGAATTCTCTCCCAAACATCCTCAACGCCTCTTTTGAAGCGGCTGAAGGCGAATCTATCCAGCTCTATCTCGACGCCGAGGGAATTATCGTTTCGACTGGCTCTGCTTGCGCATCTGGCGACATTAAGCCAAGCCATGTATTGATGGCGAAAACTGGCGACGCCGAAGTGGCCCATTCGTCAATTCGCTTCTCGTTTGGCCTCAACAATACAGAGGAGGATATCGAAAAAGTTATGCAAGTTATGCCAAAAATTATTGATCGTCTGCAAAAAATTAGCACTATAGAAAGGAAGCAAAAATGAACGAGGGGCAAGATTGGAT
The DNA here is from genome assembly GCA_946187605.1 of uncultured Candidatus Saccharibacteria bacterium. Taxonomy (GTDB): domain Bacteria; phylum Patescibacteriota; class Saccharimonadia; order Saccharimonadales; family Saccharimonadaceae; genus UBA2834. The sequence goes on along the minus strand of CAMHRH010000078.1, from coordinate 316 downwards.
TTATTCAGATACTGTCAAAGATCATTTCATGGAGCCGCGCAATTTCTTGTTTGGCGACGAGTCTCAGTTTGATTTTGATGCGGTTGGCATTGTTGGCAACCCGATTTGTGGCGACCAGATGAAAATGTATATCAAGGTCAAAGACGATAAAATCGAGGATGTTCGCTGGAAAACTTATGGTTGCGCCTCGGCCATCGCCTCGACTTCTGCGCTTTCGGAGCTCGCCAAGGGTAAAACGCTGGACGAAGCTACTAAAATTTCCGCCAAGGACATCGATAACTATCTCGGCAACCTCCCGAAGCACAAATTTCACTGC
>CAMHRH010000077.1 GCA_946187605.1 uncultured Candidatus Saccharibacteria bacterium | reverse complement strand
ATATTCTTCTAGATATTTTAAGTGCTTATGCTATTTCTGGTCGACGTTTTTCATCGAGAGACTGAGGCGACCTTTATCATCGATCGCATCAAGACGAACTTTAATTTCGTCGCCAACCTGCAAAGCGTCAGTAACCTTAGCGATGCGCTTGTCGGAAATTTGCGAAATATGTAGCATGCCATCAATGCCAGGTAGAATATTTACGAATGCACCGAAGTCTTTGATCGAGACGACTTTGCCTGTATAGATTTTGCCCGGCTCCGGCTCCTCAACGAGCGACTTGATCCAGTTAAGCGCTTTTTCGATTTTTTCCCCATCTGCTGCCGCAATCGTTACTAAGCCGTTTTCTTCGATATTGACTTCCGCGCCAGTCTCCGAGGTAATCTTATTAATCGTCTCGCCGCCCTTACCGATGATTGTACCAATCTTGTCAGGATTAATCATCAGCTTCTCGATACGTGGCGCATATGGGCTCAAATGGTCACGCGGGCCAGCCAAAACACTTAGCATATGATTCATGATAAACATTCTGCCTTCATGCGCTTTCGCGATTGCTTCAGCAAGAACTTTTACTGGCAAACCATGCACTTTCATATCCATCTGAAGCGCAGTAATACCTTCGGTCGTACCGGTCACCTTGAAGTCCATATCGCCAGCAAAGTCCTCGGCATCCATCAAGTCAGTCAGAACGTACGGCTTGTCGCCATCCATCATGAGACCCATCGCAACACCAGCAACTGGGCGCTTTAGTGGAACGCCGGCATCCATGAGTGCCAAACACGAGCTACAGGTCGCCGCCATCGAAGTAGAGCCGTTTTGAGACATAATTTCCGTGACACTACGAATGGCATATGGAAATTCTTCTTCGCTCGGCAGAACTGGAATCAGTGCTCGCTCGGCAAGATAGCCATGGCCAACTTCGCGACGGCCAGGGCTGCCGATGCGGCCAATCTCGCCAACCGTATAGCTTGGCGCGTTGTAATGATGCATATAACGGCGCGTTCCGTCGGTAACTTCCATAGTATCAACGAGCTGCGCATAACTTAGCGGCGCCAAAGTTACGATATTCATCGCCTGAGTAACGCCACGCGTAAAGAGACTTGAGCCATGCGTGCGCGGCAAAATGCCGACCTGCGAACTTAGTGGACGAACTTCGTCGAGCTTGCGTCCATCTGGGCGAATTCCGTCTTCGATAATATGTTTACGAACATCATGTTTCACGGCTAGCTCGAAAGCGTCATTGTATTCTGCGCGATAATGATCTTCGTAATAATGAGTGCGTGCCGTCATCTTTTCTTCATCGGTCATCTTGTCGGTTATGCCAGCTTCCTCATCAGAAATCTCCTGCGAGAACTCATCGTGCATCGCCCAACGTATCTCATCGATAAGATTGTTGCGCTCGACGGTGTTTTGAGTACGGAGTTCTGGACCAAGCTTGCCTTCCATCCATTTGTCAACCTTCGCCTGAGCTTCTTCGCTAGGAAGGATAAGCGTGTACTCTTTTTCTTCAACGCCAACTTCTTCGCGGAGTTTATTCTGGAGTTCGATAGCCGGCTGAATCATCTTGAGACCCCATTCAAGACCGCCAACGATGACGTCTTCTGGAACTTCGTTTGCACCGGCCTCAACCATCGTGATACCGGAATCTTTGCCTGCGACCACTAAATCAAGGTCAGAGGCTTCGCGCTGCTCTGGGCTCAAAAAGGCCTGATATTCACCATTAACACGTCCAATACGAAGACCAGCAATCGGACCATCGAATGGCACGCCAGCAAGCATCAATGCGCTCGATGCGGCAATCATAGCGATGACATCTGGGCGGAAATTTGGATCCATCGAAAGCACAGTCGTAACGACCTGAATCTCCTGGCGGTATCCCTTAGGAAAAAGTGGGCGAATCGGGCGGTCGATAAGGCGACCGACGAGGACAGCGTTGTCCGAAGGTTTGCCTTCGCGCTTGATAAATTTACTACTACTAATCTTGCCAGATGCATAGTACTTCTCTTCATAGTCAATTGAGAGTGGGAAGAAATCCTGCACTACTGGCTTAGTGCCGACTACGACAGAACCGAGAACAACGGTATCGCCATAAGTGACAAGTACTGATGAAGTGGTGCGAAAACCAACGCGGTTTACCTCAAGACCGAGTTTGCGACCGCAAAAATCAGTCTCAAGCTTAAAGGTTTTCTTACCGCTTGGGTTGATGATATCCATCAAAAACTACCTTTCCTCGAGAAAATAATAAGTATCTTGCCGCAATCGTCTTGCGAGAAAATATCTATCATTTTCTCGATATTTTATATGCTGCATATATTATAGCACGGAAAGGCATTTTCGCCTTCACGACCGTATTTTAGAATTGCCTTTTTATTGACTTTTCATCAAGCCTCGCCTATTTCGAGACGGGAGCTTTTTTGTTTTTCTACTACAAAAAACGGCCTCATATAAAGGCCGTTTTTAATGTCTGCTATTTGCGAAGACCGAGCTTTGCAACGGTTGCCTTGTAGGTTTCGAAATCGTTCTTCTCGAGATACTTAAGCAATTTTTTGCGCTGGCCAACCATCTGAATAAGGCCGCGCTTTGCCATGAAGTCGTGCTTGTTCGCCTTGACATGCTCGGTAACTTCCTTGATGCGCTCAGTCAAGATAGCAACCTGAACCTCTGGAGATCCGACATCTTTGTCGCTACGGGCAAGCTTAGCAATAGCCTTAGCTTTATTATCTTTAGTAATCATATTGGGTAAATTTTACCACAGATTGACTAGAGTTGCAAGCATCTTGAGCTAAAGCTCATCTCATTCGTATTTTAGCGTCCGATATTTATTGACATCGTTCTGAATAATTATTTATTATTCATATACTTAACAAGCGCCGAGCGCAAATCTTTAACCGGCAAAACAAATTTGTCTTTAATGGTAGCTGGCGCAATCGCATTATTAAAGCCAAGTTTTTTCGCCTCTGCAATGCGACGGTCCGGCGCAATCACGGAACGAATTTCCCCACCAAGCCCCACCTCGCCAAATACTACAACTTTTTCATCTAGTTTGCGTCCGGCCGCAGCGCTAGCTATAGCCATACAAATCGCTAAGTCAGCCGCAGAGTCGTTCAGGCGCATGCCGCCAACGACATTAATAAAGATGTCTTTATCCTGCAATTTTAGTTTCGTGCGCTTCTCGAGTACGGCAATTAGGAGATTCAGACGATTCAGGTCAAAACCGGATGCAGTGCGCTTCGGATAGCCAAAGCTCGTCGGATTCACGAGTGCCTGGATTTCGACTAGAAGCGGTCTTACACCCTCAATCGTTG
>CAMHRH010000076.1 GCA_946187605.1 uncultured Candidatus Saccharibacteria bacterium | reverse complement strand
TAGTTACGTGAGACATTGGTCCGAGCCGCTTAGAGTCGACGAACTTAATGATAAATGGCGACAACAATGTTAATGCTACATAAGTCGTAAAGAACCACCATTCCAAATTAAATGATATATTAACGCCTAAAAAATTCCATATAACTTGGCCTATATCCCAATTAACATTCTTAGAGTGGAGTAGGAACGAAATCGGTATAGCAATAAAAAATACTTTCCAGTAGCAAATATAGAGACCGGCGATTTTTCCAAGTACGTGCCGGCGTTGCTTTGCCTCACTTTTATGCTTCTTATATGAAAGTTGATAGTTTGTTGGAGCACTGCCGCCAATAGCCAAATCCCCCCATTAGCAGGAAGATGCCCACACATAACTTTCCTATGCCGCCCAGGTATTGTTCTAGCGGTATCCCTGCAACCATCTTAGTAATATGGTGATACTCTACGTAAATTCTGCCTGGAAAACAGAATAAATGATGCCAAAGCATGAGAAATATCGCAATCGCTTTGACCGCCTTCGTATCCTCCCTAGTGAAGCTAACTGCCTTGCGTTTCATTCGCAATTAGCCCGGGTATTCATCAATTGACGTTATTAGTACGTCGCGCGGCTTGTTGCCGCCAGTGGCTGGGCCTACAACGCCCTTTGCCTCGAGCTCATCAATAATCGAAGCGGCGCGTCCGTAGCCAATATGAAGCTGGCGCTGTAATAGCGACGTAGATAGTTTGCCGGCACGAATCGCAATTTCGGCCGCTTGGCGTTCGATATCGCCGCCACCCATGCCACCACCGCCACTACCAGGCATGCCAGGAAGCGATACGGACTGCGATGTGACTTCGTCGTTATATTGTGGCGGAGCTTGTTGGCGCAAGAAATCCGTGATCTTACCAATTTCTTTATCGCTCACAAAAGCGCCCTGAACACGGCGAGGCTTACCCATCATGTCAGTCGTTAAGAATAGCATATCGCCAGAGCCAAGTAGTTTTTCGGCGCCGACAGCATCGAGCATGACGCGCGAATCGACGCCATTATTTACGGCAAATGCGATGCGACCAGGAATGTTCGCCTTAATGAGGCCAGTGACAACTTTAACTTCTGGACGCTGCGTTGCGAGTACTAGGTGAATACCAGCTGCGCGCCCCTTCTGAGCAATACGAACAATTAGCATCTCGAGCTCTTTGCCGGCCGTCATCATCAAATCCGCCATCTCATCGACAATTATTACAATATATGGCATACGGCCATTATTATGCTGCTGCGCATTACCATCCTCGTCTTCGATCGCAACTTTACCGCCCTGCTGCGTCATTTTTGTATTGTAATCGATGATATTCTTGACGCGCTCTTTGCTCATAATCGTATAGCGTTTTTCCATCTCGCCAACTGCCCATTTCATGGCACTAAGCGCTTTGTCGGTCGTATTAATAATTGGCGCTAGCAAATGCGGAATGTCTTCATATGCCGCCATCTCAACCTGCTTCGGATCAACTATTATTAGCCTTAGGTCGCTTGGCGAGTTGTGATACAAAAGCGAACTGATCAAAACGTTTGTCATTACCGACTTACCAGAGCCAGTCGTACCAGCAATCAGCAAGTGCGGCATCTTCGCCAAATCGCCAACTACAACTTGGCCGGCAATATCCTTACCAACCGTGAATGCGAGTGGTTTTTCTGATGCAGTTTTACGCCATTCGGCTGCACGCAGTAGCTCATGCAAGCCAACGCTAGCTGGCGTAATGTTTGGGACCTCAATACCAACCAAATTTGTACGCGGAATTGGTGCCTCGATGCGGATTTTGTCAGCCGCAAGCGACATTGCAAGGTTTTTATCGTACTGAAGAAGCTTATTGACGCGAATACCGGCCGGTGGGCGTAAAGTATATTGCGTAATGCGTGGACCCAGGTTTGCACCCTCAACGGTCACATCGATATCGAACTGCTCAAGCGTTTCCTTGATAATACGCGCGTTCGCCTCCGTATCGCCTGGGTCGGCAGGTGTTGTTTTACGATTCAATAGTTCAAGCGATGGCATCTTCCAATTTGGATCCGACACAGCAACAAGCGCCATCGGCTCATCCGAAGCTTTGACTTCAGCCATTTGATTCTTCTTGAGCAATGGGAGGTCGTGTTCTTTCTTGGCCTTGCGGTCAACTGTTTCAACATTTGCAACGACTTTGAAATCGCCAAGATCGGCTTTTTCGACCTTTTCTTTATTCTTTCGCATGATGCGCGCATTTTCTGCGTCTTCATCATCCTTACTAGTCTTGAAGATGGACGCAATCTTACGGAAAAGCGCAAGCGGAGTCTCAGCATACATAAATAATGCCGTAATAAGAATCAAAAAGACATAAATCATAATCGAAATGCCGCTACCGAGATTGCGAACGGCAAAATTATCCATATATTCTCCGATTATGCCGCCAGTGTTACTTGGCGTGCCATAACTACCGACACCGAAGATGCCGCAGAACCAGAAAATCATCAAAGTCGAGGCAATCCAGACACTAACATCGACACGGTTGCCCGGAGCGCGAAAAATCATCACGGCAATATAAGTTAAAATTAGCGGAAATAGATAAGTTGTCCAGCCGAATAGCCACTGGCAACCATCATTGAAGCCTTGCAAGAATACCGCATCCTTGCCCGCACCGAACCACATCGCAACAAATGCAATCGCTATCAATAAGAAGATAATCGCCATCGCTTGGCGCCAAAAACCGCCCGGCAATTCATGTTGCGGCGCAACTTCTTTAGTGGACTTGCGTTTTCTACCTCGCTTTTTCTGTGCCATATAACCGTAATTATAGCATAAAAAAAGAGAAGCGAATGCGCTTCTCTTTTTTAGGAATAATCTTCGATTAATTACCAAATAGATTAGTAAGGCCCTTAAGGCTATCTAACGCATCATCTACGTCAGACATGCTGTAGTCGTCATCGTCGCTGCTATATTTACTACCACCGTTACCATAGAAGTTAACAAAAGTAGAGATAACCGCCATAATTAATGCTACAGACGCAATACCGAGTGCAATGAAGCGCATAATACTCAAAACCTGAGTTTTGCCAGATGCGATAACATTAGCGATAAACGCCATAGCAACAGCGCCTGCTGCGGCTAGAGTGTTTGACAAAAAGCCGTTAAGCCAGAGATAGCCCTGCTCGACGCCAGATTTTTTGCCGAGACCACAGAGTGCGTAGATAGCAAGAGAAATCATTTTCACAACTTCGATGCCAGCAATTACGACGAAGAGATTACGAACACACTTCCATGAGCCCTTCATAGCTTCAACATCGGTGATTTTGCGCGCCGTAATAATACCAATAACCGCAAAAACGACAGTCAGAATTCCGGTGCTAAATAGAGCGAGACTTGCG
>CAMHRH010000075.1 GCA_946187605.1 uncultured Candidatus Saccharibacteria bacterium | reverse complement strand
TTTCATAATTATTGTATTTTTCACAACAAAAACCTCCTTTCTCTTGATTTTACTCATACAGCCCCTTATAATAAAGCGTAAGAGTGTAAATAGTGGAGGAATATTATAACTATGGCTCGCAAACAAGACGATATGAGCTTAGATGATGAGCTCACCGCTGCCTTCCTTTCTGATGACAGCAACGCCGGTTTAGCTGACGATGGATTGGTGGAATCCGCAGACAGCACTCCGACCGAAGAAGAAGTTTTTGTAGAAGAAACCACCGAGGATGCCTGGGAAGACGAAACTGAAAACCTACCTGGCCAGCTCGCTGTCGACGTCTATGAAACTGCCGACAAACTTATTATTAAGGCCCGCACCGCAGGCATCGAACGCAAAGATCTTGACGTTTCAATTTCTGACAACATTCTCACGATTTCCGGCGTTCTAAGCGGCGGGGAAGACGACAAAGCCACGCAGTGGCACATCCAGGAATGCTACTGGGGCGAATTTAGCCGCACCATCGCATTGCCAGTTCAAGTCGTCGAAGATGGCGTTGAGGCCGTCCTCAAAGATGGCGTTCTAACTATCTCTTTTGAAAAAGAGAAGGTCGAAGAACCAAAGCGCATCACCATTAACTAAAAGTTTATTTCCAAAAATCTCCAGTCTAATACTGGAGATTTTTTAATATTCAAAACACATATAAATAAATCCCCCCTCAAAGCACAAGGGGGATTTATTAAATAGAGGCTACGTCTAATTAGTTGCCACTACCCGCAATATTCGTAAGAACGAAGTTCACAATCGCATATGCAAGCAACGAAACAATAAGACCAATGATACCGTAAAGAATTGTATCCTTCGCCTTCTTAACCTTTGATGGATCGCCCTGTGAAGTCGTGTAGTTTACACCACCAATAATAATGACTACGACAGCAATAACACCAATAACCAAAAATACTGCGTTCAAAATATTGGTTACAAGAGACATCAAGTCCGTGTCGCTACCAGCAGCGCCCGAAATTGACGTGAGACCCTGCAACGCTTTACTCCTCGCACCACTAGCGCTACTACTACCGGAACCGGAACCGGTACCCTTCGCAGCAATAAGCGTATTTGCTAATAAATACAAATTATTCATTTTCTTTTTCCTTGTATATAATATCTGCCAAGATTATACCATAAATTATGCTATGATACTATTTTCCGTCAAAAAGCCAGAAAAAAGTTTATAACCGCAAACGCACCAGCAGACACTAATACTCCGAGCAAACCATAAAGCATCGTTATCTTACTGTCCTTAACTTTTTTCAAGTCGCCATGAGCTCTCAGTAGGGAAATAGCACCCTTCACGAGCATGATGCACCCAATCGCGAAAATCAAGACAGCAATAGCACTAATCACTGCTCTGATTATTAAGTCGATCTCGGGCATAATCACTTAGTTTTATTCAATACGAAGTTTACTATCGCGTATGCAGCAACTGAGATGATTAAGCCAATAATCCCATACAATATGGTATTCTTTGCCTTTTTTACCTTTCCAGGATCGCCTTGCGAAGTCGTATATCCAATACCGCCAATAATTATCACAATCACCGCGACGACTGCAATCACAATAAACACTGCACCCAAAATAGAGCCGATAACTCCGCCAATATCTCCACCGCCTGAGGCAGTTACTTGCTCTGATATAGTTTTCCCGAAAGTTGATAACATTTATTAGCCCTTTACGTTGTTTAGCACGAAATTAACTATCGCATACGCAGCAATCGAAACAATAAGCCCAATCACGGCATATAGTATCGCATCTTTTGCTCGCTTAACCTTATCCTCTGAACCTCTTGAAGTCATATACATTACACCGCCAATGATAATGACCACCGTAGCTAATATTGCCGTAATCCCAAACACGGCCTCTAAAATATTCGTAACAATCGAAACCGCATCGCCCTCCTTGCCGCCACCGCATATATATTGATAATTTGGGTCGCCAGAATAACTCTTGCATATCTCATCACCATTTGAATTATCTGCGCCCGCAAAAACAACCTGCGGAAAAGCAAGCAGACATACCGCAGCAAAACAAACAATTGCTATTAATATCTTTTTCATCTATCTTCCTACCGCTCCCATCGCAAAATTAACTATCGTCGCCGCAAAAATCACTATCAATAAACCTACCACGGAGTATAAAATTGCATTTTTTGATTTCTTGACCTTATCTGGACTGCCGGCACTCGTAATATACTGAATTCCGCCATACACGATCATAATAACCGCCACTATCGCAGACCAGAACGCCGCCTTATTAAATATTTCTAGGAAGAAGTCATTACCTTTTGCGTCGGCCCCCGAAACAATATCCGCAATCGCGCCACTTATAATCGACGCTGTCATAATTAGCACTAGGCCTATAACGGAGTTCACAATCGTTTTCTTGCCTTTTGCAACTTTGCCAACATCGCCTTGCGCAAGCATATATAAGAAACCGCCCCAAATCACCATACCTATCGCAACATAACCAGCAATACCGGTTATCATACTAGCGATATTCAGACCAATCGTCCAAGCATATTGGCGTACCGCACTTTCTTTATCAGAAATTTTTTTCTGACTCATGAAGTCATTAATATCTGGTACGTCTCCGCATGTTCCATCACTTTTTACCTCAACTATTCCGTCGTACCATGCCCTTAAACCTAAGAAATGGTTTCCACAATCATAGCTCGACCCAGCAGCATAGCTCGAATCAAAGATACAAAATGCATTCATAATAAGCCCTAGTACGGCTACCATTATTATCTTTGTCGCATTTCTCTTCATATTCATTACCAACTACCACTCTTACTATTTTACTTTTACTTCAGTATTACCACTTTTAATATTATTAACTTCACTCGATGTCTTCGGTATAAATAAATTCGCAAAGGCACATGGCGTGAGCAGGGAAGAGATCGCAGCAATCATTACCCATGCAATTATTCCGATAATAACATCGCGCATTCTACGCTTCGCCATCGCAAGTTGCTGCTCATTGTCTCTTGCAGTCAACCACAAGAAAGCGCAGATAATAATACCCACAGTGCCCGCCGTCACTACCGCGCCAGTCATAATCGTAATTATTAGATTGAGTAATTTCGAAATTCCACTACCATTACAATAATCATCGCCTAAAAGAGAAGTGCAAGAACTAGTATCGCTGCTAGGCGCCAATGTACCGCTTTTATCCGATGATGAGCCGGAGCCCGATCCGTTACTTTTCGAGTCTGAATCACTTTTTTTCGACGAACTACTCTGCGGTGGCGTCTTGCTTCTTTTCCCCTCCTTAATTTCCTTATAGCTAGCCGCAACCGATAACGCATAGTGCTGCGTATCACAACCATCCTGCTTCGTACACGTCACTATGCTCCTAATTGCATTTGCGCAATTATCTTGAGTTGGGCCAGTCGTACCATTCTTCTCGGCTTTTATCCAAGAATCGCAGATGCCGCGTGCGGTTTGCGCGCCACTGTCGGAACTATCAACTAACAAGGAAGCACACTCCGCAGGCGCAGTAATCTTTGCCGTATCGCA
>CAMHRH010000074.1 GCA_946187605.1 uncultured Candidatus Saccharibacteria bacterium | reverse complement strand
AGAATATACGACGTCCAAGTTCAATGACTTTAGCGATACTTACGCCATCGTAAAGATGGTCAAAGAGTGATATAATAGCCCCTAGAGTCGGGGCGTGGCGCAGCTGGTAGCGCGCGCGGTTCGGGACTGCGAGGTCGCCCGTTCGAATCGGGTCGCCCCGACCATTATAAAGAAACGAATCCTCTAAATACGGATTCTTTTTTGTTGCCAAGACGCATCTGTGCGATTCGCTGAGATATAGTCTAGATGATATAATTTAGCTATGGATTCACCAAAAAAATCTCAGAAAAAAAACGATTCTGCTAAGCTAATGCCTCATTTTCTTCAGTCGAAGACGTGGGAGAAATACCAAAAACTCGAAGGTCGCAATACTTTCTATATTGAAGATGACGATTTTATTGCCAATGGCATTATTACTAAAACTAGCCTCGGAAATTATCTGTATTGTGCATATGGCCCAGCCGCAAAGGATGAAAAATCATTACTAAAGGCCATTAAAGCAATCCTGCAATTAGCAAAGGATAATGACGCATTCTTTATTCGCATTGAGCCTACGCTCGCACTCACTAAAGAGCAGATTGAGAAAATCACGCAAAAACTCGGCAAATATCCTATCAAGAAGACGCACGATCTCGACCCGGCGCATACCTGGATAATTGACTATAAGCCAAACCTTGACGATACGCTTGCTGATATCGAGAAAGATAAGACTCGGGTTTGGCGCAATTATGCCAAGAAGGGCATCTCTATCCGTACGACCACTAATCCGGATGAAATTCCTGCTTTTATGAAACTATTACGGAGTGTTGCGAACAATGATAATTATGTTGCGCAGGAAGAAGAGCATCTCAAGAATCAGCTACGTTCCGGCTTCGGCACACTGTATTTAGCTGATCTCGACGGACGGCCGGGGCAACCAATCGCCGGCGTTCTAGTCTTTGATTATAAAGGTACGCGCTATGCTATGCACGCAGCGGCGGACTACGAGCATCGCCGCCTAAAGGCCGGCGCAATACTGCAGGTTCAGACTATTGTGGACTCGCACCAGGCTGGCGGTAAGCATTATGATTTTTGGGGCATTACAACCTCTGAGGACCCAAAGCATCCATGGTATGGCTTCACGCAGTACAAGAAAACATTTGGCGGCCATCAAGTTGACTATACTGGCACCTACGATATTATTTTGAAACCGACAAAATATCGCATCTATACTATTCTTCGTAAAATCAATCGGACGAAAAGATTACTCCTATCGAAGCGCTCCAAGTAGGGTATAATAGGTATATTGACTTTATAGGAGTGTAACGTGCCAGAATACAAGAATACTGCCGGCAAAGGCAAGAAACAACAGAAACCAAACAAGACTCTAAATATGCTTCGATTAGGTGCTTTTTGGCTTGTTATCCTTTTCGTCTGCGCCATGATTTATAACAGCCTTACGGGCACAGGCTATGTGAAGAGTGAGGAACGTTCGATTACCGAAGTACTTACCTATGCAAAAGAGGAGAAACTTGAAAAAATTGAAGTCGTCGGAAACGAACTTCGCGTCACTGCAAAGGACGATGTGGACTTGCCTAAGAATATTATTTCACGCAAGGATGGCTCCGGCACGCTTCAGGAACAGGGTTTTGAAGAAGTTATTAGCGAGGGGAAAGTAACGGTTGAAATCAAGGACAATACCGATATTCTTGGCATGATTCTTGACGCTGCATTTATTATTGTTCCGACCGTACTAATCATCGGTTTTCTTATTTTCATGATGCGTCAAGCTCAAAGCATGAATAACCAGAATATGGGCTTTGGCAAAGCAAAAGCGCGCCTGTATGGCAACGAAAAGAATAAAGTTTTATTTTCCGATGTTGCCGGCAACGAGGCGGCAAAACAGGATCTCTCTGAAGTAGTTGATTTTCTCAAGAGTCCGAAGAAATATGAAAAAGTTGGCGCAAAAATCCCACGTGGCGTATTACTCGCTGGTGATCCAGGTACTGGTAAGACTTTAATGGCGCGTGCGGTCGCTGGCGAAGCAAATGTGCCATTTTTCTCAATCTCCGGTTCTGAATTTGCCGAGATGTTTGTCGGTGTCGGCGCTTCACGCGTTCGCGACCTTTTTGCGAAAGCAAAGAAAAACGCTCCAAGCATCATCTTTATCGATGAGATTGACGCAGTTGCGCACAAGCGCGATGCCCGCGGCGGTGCTGGCAGGGAAGACGAGCAGACGCTCAATCAAATTCTCGTCGAGATGGACGGCTTCGATAATGATTCAGGCGTCATTGTAATTGCTGCAACTAACCGTGTCGATATGCTCGATAAGGCACTTCTTCGCCCAGGACGTTTTGACCGTCATGTGAATGTTACTTTGCCGGAACGCAAAGATCGTGTCGAGATTCTAAAAGTACACTTCAAGAATAAGCCTACTGACGGCAACGTCGATCTCGACGCGCTTGCAGCAAAAACTGCTGGCTCGAGTGGTGCGGACCTCGCGAATATCGCAAACGAGGCCGCAATCTCGGCCGCTCGCAACAATCGTAAAGAAATTACGAACGCCGATGTTACGGAGGCCTTCGAGCGTGTCGCGATCGGTCCGGAGCGTAAGTCGAAGGTTATGAATGACGAAGAACGTAAAATCACCGCCTATCACGAAGCTGGACACGCAATTGTCGGTCACGTTCTTCCAGACTCTGACCCAGTTCATAAGGTTACAATCATTCCGCGTGGTCGCACGGGCGGCGTCACCTGGTTCTTGCCGCCAGAGGATCGCAGTTATAAGAATATCTATGAACTCAAAGATGTACTCGCGCGCGCAATGGGTGGTCGCGTAGCGGAACGCCTGATTCTTGGCGAAGACGGCATTACTACTGGCGCTAGCTCTGATTTACAGCATGTTGCCGAGCTTGCTCGCGAGATGGTCACCGAGGAGGGCATGGGTGTCAAGCTTCGCGATCAGGTCTTTAATACTGACGAAGTTAATTTCTTTGGCGATCGGGCAAAGATTTACTCTGAAAAAACCTCGGAAATTATTGATGCAGAGATCGAGGCATTGAATCGCGAAGCAAACATTCGCGCCGAAGCCGTACTAAAGGCTAATCGAAAATATCTCGACGCACTTGCCGAGGAACTTCTCAAAAAAGAAACGCTTGAAGAAAAAGAAGTTTCCGCAATCCTCAAGGGCACTTCACTACCTGCTGCCGCAAAACTACACAACTAATTTGTTATACTAAATACATATGAAGCGCAAACTGCATTTTCGTTCGGTTGTCTCGTTGGCAAATACTAAACTGTCGGTAAAAACTGCCGCAGTTGTTATTGCAAGCTCGACGTTAATCTCTGCGCTTCTTGGTATTTTTCGCGACCGCTGGCTAAATACGATGTACTATGACACCTATCCGGCTGGGCTTGACGCCTATACGGCCGCTTTTACGGTCCCTGATTTCTTATTCTTTATCATCACTTCCGGTGCGCTCGCAGTCACATTTGTACCGGTTTTTAATCAGCGACTTGTTAATGGCAACAAAAAGTCCGCCTGGGAACTAAGCACTAGTACGCTTAACTTTCTAGCGTTAGTTAGCCTTGTTGCATCGATTCTAATCATGATTTTTGCCGATCCGCTTGTGCGCTATGTTGTCGCACCGGGACTCAACGAATCTGCCATGTCGCTCGCTATCAATATGATGCGCATTATCGCAATAAATCCATTCTTGTTCTCGATCTCGACCGTCCTTTCGAGCATGCAGCAAGCAGTAGGGCGCTTCATTTTCTACTCACTTGCGCCCGCGCTCTACAATATTGGTATTATCGTTGGCATATTAGTATTTACGAATGGGATTAATAT
>CAMHRH010000073.1 GCA_946187605.1 uncultured Candidatus Saccharibacteria bacterium | reverse complement strand
GTACAATCATCGCCGGAATTCCAATATTAAAAGCGCCAAGGAACGGTATTTCGATGCTCGTCCACCCCAACTTCACCGCAAAGAACCACCCTAAAAACAGACCCAACGCCACAATCATCGCAAATTTTACTGGCGCGCGCAAACCGGCCGCAGCATTCTTGCCGAAAAGATTAATCACGTCATCAATGAAGCCAATCAAACCTCCACCCACAAAAGCCGCAAGCGCTAGCCAAGTCTGTCCACGATTAAGACAGTTGCAAACAATCACTACTGTAGGCACTACAATCAGCATAATGACGCCAGCCATCGTCGGAAAATGCCGCTTAATCTTGTCCGCATGAAGCTTGTTCATTACCGTCAATTGTTTGCCGGATATATCAACAGTTTTTTGCCTCTTCCACAGCTTGTGCTTATAGGCAAAATTAGTATAAATCGGCGTTAAGAACATCGACAAAAGAAACGCGCCCAACGCCAGAACCATTTCATATCCCATATTAGCATTGATATCACTAAGTAACATTCTGTTCCCTTTCTAGACGTGTGCTTTTATCCTTAAATATTGCAACATATAATTACTAATCTCTGTAAAAATCGGGACCGCATCTTGACTTCCCCAGAGCAACCTTTCTCCATCTAATCTTACCATAACCACATATTGCGGCATAGCGCCTTCAGCATCCTCTCCACCAAAACCGAGTGCGCCAGCTACCGTCTTATCCGAGGTGTAAGTGCCGCTAGCATTCAAAGTCTCAGCAGTACCCGTTTTTACACCTACCCTAAAACCTGGTAAATCATTATCTCCGCCATTTACGCTACGCACCTCCTCAAGCATCGTTCGCATCTCTGCGCTCGTCGCCGAACTAACCGTCTGCCGAATCGCCCCCTTCTGTTCCGCTGGCTGCAATTTATTATTTACATAGTTCCCAGCAATTACTGTCGGTTGATAATATTGCCCACCATTAATAATCGAAGAGAAGCCTGCCGCAACCTGTATCATAGTCAGATTCATGCCCTGGCCAAAAGTCATATTCGCATAACGCACCGCATTGCCTTCGTCCTCCTCAGGACTCACAACAATGCCCTTCGCCTCATTAATCTCTATTCCCGTTTTCTGTCCTAATCCGAAATGATTATAGAGATAATCATACAAAGTCTGCCTCGCCGTCTTCGTTATTGAGCCTCCTCCAATCCGTCGCAAAGCCTCAATACTACCAGTATTAAATGAATAATCTAAAGCCGTCCGAAAATTGATCACACCATGCTTCAATTCAAAACTTGCATTCTGCATACGACGATCGTCAACCATCGTAAAACCCTCATTATAATAAGTGTCATCCGGATTTAGCTTCCCCTCATTTATTGCCGTCGCGTAAGTAAAAGTCTTACAGACACTTGCAGGCTCATATGGCGTCTCTGTTACGCGATTTACATATACATTCGGATCCGTCTCGACCCAATACTCCGATGGGTCGTATATTGGATAATTACTCATTGCCCATACTCTCCCCGTGTTCGGATCCATCACGAGCGCACTCGCCGATCTAATACCGCCAGCACTATTCTCTACTGCATTTGCCAGAATCTTCTCTGTTTTACGCTGCACATTCTCGTCAATTGTCAAAACAATATCCTCACCATCTTCGGCCGCCACTTCAATATTTTCATCACCAACCGAAAGCGGGATATCATTCACATCCGTAACGGTCTTTAGCATTCCATTCTTTCCTGCTAGTCGCTCATTTAACGCACCCTCAACTCCAGACCCAACGCCTTCTGCGTTAATAAAACCCAGCAATTGCGCTCCAACTGTTCCGGCGGGATAAACTCTACGAGACGTTTCCTTACGCCCCACTCCGCGTAAACCTGCATCCTTTATTTTTACGACCATACTATAATCGACATGCTTCGCGACTTCGACATACATATTCTTTTCATTTGCCCATACGTCATTCCAGTCGACGATAATCTTATCACCCAAAATCTCCGTCAATTTACCTTGCACTGTCTCCTTAGGCAAAACACCGTTTGCGCCAGCATTATTAATAATGAAATGCGGATCCACAAAAACAGTCCATGTTCGCTCATTAATAATTGCCGGCACTACATTATTCTTGCCGTCCATAAAATACACTTCGCCACGTTTCGCCAATAGCTCATATTGTTTGACGCGCATCGCATTTGCTTCAGCAACATATTTATCATGCTCAATTATCTGTAGAAAAAAGAGTCGCGCAATAAAAATCAGCGCAATCGCAACCAAACCAAGCTTCAACCAAAAATACCGCCACTCACGACTTGTCATATTATATATTTTATCGCACTTAAGCTTCTATAACCAATAAAAGCTGCGCCTACAAGGGCGCAGCTTTACACTATCTTCTAGCCAAAATCATTCTTCAACGTAATCTGCTACTGAATTAACATTCACCATTGAAGATGCCACGGCATTAGAATCTTCGCTTGCTGCCGCTGCGGTTATCTTCGCATTCTCTACCGCCAAAGCATCACGTTGCGCCTCGAGATTAGTTATCTCCGAATTCGCATTTGCGATCCCCAAATCATACTGGACCACCTTGGCGCTTTGAGTCAGCGCTAGCAAGCCGATTAGGCACACTACTACCGCCAAAATAAGAGTATGACTGATCGGACCCAGCTGTCTCTGAGCGTCATGCCTCACCGCATTGCGATTACGCGCCCAGCTCGCTGAACTAGAAGCACTAGTTATCCTTCGAGTTGCATAATATGCTGACATTAAAAATTAATACCTTTTTGTTTTTATTTATATTTACCTAATCCGCAAAAATCCTTGCCTTCATAAGCTTTGGCGGTCAGCCGGACGACAAGAGATAAACGTCCGGCCACCTAACCAAAGAAGGTCAAAAATTTTTACACACTCCAAAAACTTCACCTATTCGGTACCCCAGGTCTAGGGGCATATAAAATAGATCAAGCCTCTCCCTAAATTCGAGCAAAAATACCCGAATTTAGCGAAAATTAACTTTTACTTGCTGTGCGCGAGAACGATTGGTGACAATAATCTTTGCCATTTTCTACTCCTTTTTGTTTTTATTTTTACGATAGCGCCCGGCTCCACGAATCCAGAGCAACTATCAAGCCTAAAGCTTCTCAGCTACCCTTAATTTCGCGCTCCTTGCGCGTGGGTTATTAACAATTTCTGTACTATCCGCAACTATTGGTTTTTTCGTCAATATTCTTAATGTCGACTCGATGCCATTGCTGCTTTCTTCTTTAAAATATTCTTTTACGAGACGATCCTCTAGGCTATGAAAAGAGATAATACCAACACGACCACCTCGGCTAAGTAGACGAGGCAATAACGGTAAGGTTTTCTCAATAATTCCAAGCTCATCATTAACACAAATCCTTATTGCTTGAAAAATCTTTGTTGCTGGGTGTGTATGTGAATATGGCGATTTCCTCTTAATAAGATCCGCCAATTCAATCGTCGTATTAATAGGGCGATGTAAGCATATTTCGCGTGCAAGCATTTTAGCGCGCCCTGGGCGTTCTTCGCCATAACGCTCAAAAATGTCAGCAAGCTGCCGCTCACTCCATCTATTAACAACTGTCCATGCATCCAAAATCTGCTCACCGTCCATTCGCATATCCAGGCGAGCTTCTTTCGCAAAAGAGAAACCTCTTTCCACATTATCTAGCTGCGGTGAAGAAACTCCGAAGTCGGCCAGTATCATATCGAACTTTTTTTCACTCTCCACAAGTTGTAGCGCAGTACTGTAAAAATCATCATATATTAACTTCGGCTTCTCCTCTTGGTACTTCGCCTCTAAGAAATTAATCGCATTCTGAT
>CAMHRH010000072.1 GCA_946187605.1 uncultured Candidatus Saccharibacteria bacterium | reverse complement strand
ACAAAAAAGATGGCGCCGTTTCGCTCGAGAGTGACGACGAAGCGCAAAACCTCGAGCCGGAGCAGGTGCAAGAACTTTATTTAGCGGTTCGCAAGTTGGAAAAGCGTCTCGATGAGGCAATTTGCCTCGACTGGGCATTCGTTGATGGGGTATTATATATCTTGAATACCCGACCAATAAAATAAGACTAGGAGGATTATGGTTCGACATCTAACGCTCATGATTTTGAAGCGTGACGGTAAAATTTTGCTTGGCACTAAGAAGCGCGGCTTCGGCATGGGTAAAATTAACGGTGTGGGCGGAAAAGTCGAACCGGGCGAAACTATTCGCGAGGCAGCAATTCGTGAGACTTTTGAGGAAGTCGGAATCCGCGTGAATGACTGCCGAGATTTCGGACAAGTAGTTTTTAGAGAGCTGTATTTTGCAGGCAAGCCTGAGACGGATGTCTTGCATATTTTTGTATCCGAAGACTTTTCGGGCGAGGCGGTCGAGACTGACGAGATTGCGCCGGCATGGCATCCAATCAAAGATATTCCTTATTCAAAAATGTGGAGCGATGACGAACACTGGCTGCCAGAAGTACTTCGCGGCAATAAAGTCGATGCATACTTCCATTTTAACGAGAAAAATACCTTTACGGATTACCGGGTAGATATTGCACCGAGCACATGTTTAGCGCAAATCCGAGATAGTGATTTCGGCATGCCAGAAGACGAGGACGAATCGACATTCGAGGTACGTACCGCCGCGCGTGCCGCACTTATCGACGACAACTATCGCGTCGCCCTGATTGATGCAACTACGCGCGGTTATTATAAGATACCCGGCGGCGGCATAGATGAGGGCGAATTAATCGAAGAGGCGTTACAACGCGAAGTTATAGAAGAGGCTGGATATACCATCAAGAATATCATCCCGCTCGGATATACGCATGAAACACGGCACAAATATAAACAGTTCAACGTTTCATACGCCTTCATCGCCCGTGCCGATGAATATGTCGGAAATAATCTTATGGACGACGAGAAGGAGGATGGGTTCGAGCTAAAGTGGTTCGATAATATCGACCAGGCAATCCAAGCGATCGAACAAGTCGATACATCAGACAAAGTTTACCAGGCAAAATTCTTTACCGTGCGCGAAGCGGCAATTCTGCGTGCCGCAAAAAAAGTTTTGGCGGAGAAATATGGACAATAGAGTCCCACTTGCGGAGCGGATGCGTCCGAAATCACTCAATGAAGTCGTCGGACAGGACGACATTATTGGCGATGGAAAAATATTGACCGAAATCTGCGCAAAGCAAGAACCAGTTAATATCATTTTTTGGGGGCCACCAGGAACTGGTAAAACAACGCTTGCGCGCATTATTGCGCATGAATTTAAGGCTGATTTTGTCGAGATCTCCGCCGTTACTAGTGGCAAAAAAGACGTCGAGAAAGTCGTCGAGGCCGCAAAACGCAACTGGAACCTCAAACAGCGCACAGTGCTCTTCGTTGACGAAATCCACCGCTTCAATAAGGCCCAGCAGGACGCATTTCTGCCGCACGTCGAGAGCGGTCTTATTACGCTAATCGGCGCAACGACTGAGAACCCAAGCTTCGAGGTTATTTCGCCGCTTTTGAGTCGCAGTCGTGTCGTCATCGTAAAGCATTTGAGTAAAGACAACATTATCACCGTACTCAAACGCGCAATCAAGGCCGAAAAAGCCACCAAACGCGTTACGGCGGCGGCAATCGATTATCTAGCCGAGCTTTCGGGCGGCGATGCCCGCTCGGCCTTGGGTGATCTCGAATTAGCGCTAAGCCTATCAAGGAAAGTTGGCGTGCAAGAAGTGCTAGAAGCAGCCGGCCGTAAAATGCCTGGATATGATAAAAAAGGCGACCACCATTACGATAATATTTCCGCATTCATCAAATCAATGCGTGGCGGCGATGCGGACGCCGCACTCTATTATCTGGCTCGAATGCTGAATGCTGGCGAAGATCCCAAATTTATCGCACGTCGCATGATTATCTTTGCATCGGAAGATATCGGCCTAGCCGGCAATGGCGCGCTAGGACTAGCGCTCAATGCTTTCATGGCCGTAGAACGAATTGGTATGCCGGAGAGTCAAATTATCTTATCGCACGTCGTAGTTGCATTAGCGAAATCTAAAAAATCCCGCGAGAGCTATGATGCTTATATGAAAGCTTCCGTAATGGCCAACAAAACAATGGGGCTACCGGTGCCGATCTGGCTACGCAATGCACCAACAAAGCTCATGAAAGAGCTCGGCTTTGGCGAGGGGCAAAAGTGGGAAGCCGGCTTTCACTTAGATAAGAACTATTTACCAGACGAAATCAAAAACGAAAAATTCCTATAATTTGACTCTATTGCGTATTTATGTCATAATCTAGCGTATCGGCAAGCCGAAATATTTTTTCTTTGGAGGGCAAGAAAATGAAAATTAAAATTGACGATACGGTGTATCTGCAAAAATATGACATTGCGTTCATTATGCACGAGCTCAATTCCATCCCAGCAGCAGTAATTGACGCCATCTTCGGCGGCGGCGCAGCTTTCACACTATCGGGCCCAAAGGATAGCAAGCGTTTTGCTTATTCTTTCGAAGGAGAACTCGCGGATTGGCTAATGAAGCAGGGTTGGATTGTTGATTTTAACGATTATAGTCTTTCTAAGCCTCACGTAGTTGACAAATTAATAAAGGAAGGCCAGGCTCAGCATAAGAAGGCTATCAAACAGTTTAATGCATCTGATGAAAAATATCGCTTAGAAAATTT
This sequence comes from uncultured Candidatus Saccharibacteria bacterium, assembly GCA_946187605.1. GTDB lineage: Bacteria > Patescibacteriota > Saccharimonadia > Saccharimonadales > Saccharimonadaceae > UBA2834. Next base: position 1,076 of record CAMHRH010000072.1, on the reverse strand, counting down.
CGATGAGAAAAGCGATGAGTTCAGAAAGGAGGAACACCGTCTAGCTTCTCTGAGTTTGATGAGGGATTACCTTAGAGGCAAGGAGATAATCAAGCTGCCGACATAATAGTTCTTTATCCAAAATGGGAGCCATCACGAAGGCTCCCATTTTTATTAGTAGCTAGAATTCTAAGACTTTGTCGCGAGACTTTGCGCCGGAGACAATCTTGATGCTAGTTTTCGGCACTTTGAATTCATCGGAAATGAGTTCAAGAAGGGCCTTATTCGCTTCTCCGTCATGCGCACGAGCATGCAAGAAGGCGACAAAGCTGTCGCCTTCTTGTTTTTCGAGACGCGTTGCCCCCTTAGTGCCAGGTTTAACACGTACCGATATTCGCATTATTTATTACCGCAAACGACATTATTGGCATGAAGCCAGCCCTCAGCAGAACCACCATCGAGATATTCACCCTGGATTGGCTTGACGTAGATTTTCTCGCCAGCTTTGATATGGTCAATAATCGGGTCAGTAATAAGGTATTCCTGGTCGCCAGGACCAAAGTCGTGGTCGTGACAATAGTCAACAATACGTTTTAGCAAGGCTGGCGACATGATGTATTTACTAATATTGATAAGATTACTTGGCGCTTCTTCCTTCTTTGGTTTTTCATAGATGCCCGAAAGTACACCTTTCTCTACTTTGAGTACGCCATACTTCTCGACATCGTTTGGATCTATTTCAGTTGCGAGCATCGCAGAGTCAGTCGGCTCCTTGACAAGTTCCATGAGGCGCGCAAGATCGGAAGAACCGTCGGCATTATAAATAAAATCATCGCCCATCAAGACAACGGTCGGCTCGTCTATGCCGAATTCCTCAACTACTTGGGCTACTGGACAAGCCGAACCATAACGTGCATCAACGTCTTTCTGGGCATAGAAATGAATCGTTAAGCCTGGACGCTGAGTATTTGCAAGCGAAACCTTATCGCCCTTGCCGCGTGCGACTAAATAATTGTTCAATTTAGCGTTTTCTTCATAATAGGCCTTGATCTGCGAAAAAGGCTTTTCATCGATTACGATATAGACCTCTTCGATAC
>CAMHRH010000071.1 GCA_946187605.1 uncultured Candidatus Saccharibacteria bacterium | reverse complement strand
ACTTTGTATTTTTGTAATATAGCCATGGAGCATCGTCCTTCGTAATTCCATGTTGCAAAAATACACGATTATTAATCAATCCAAGAGATACATGGATTACATAAAAAAGAATTTGGTTCGGATTCCCATTTTTTTGATTAGAAATATTCCATTTCGCGGCTAGATACAAAATATAATGCAAAAAACTTGACGTCTCGATTGGTCTTTTACCTAAAGACTCAATCTTTTTATAAGCATCGCTTGATTTCTTAATTACATATCTGCAATTTATCTCTGGATGCTCCTTGCACATATACCTATAGAAGAAATACCCGTTATCACGAGCAGTATTACCATCTTCACAAACAAGCCATAGCGGCTTCTTCTTGATAGCAAGGTAAGCTTTGTAGATTAATGCCGGAATAATTGCGAGCAAGAAAATAAATGGCGCAACTACATCTTTAAATCTAATGTACTTTAGGCTGTCGATAATTTTATGCATTTTATTTCCTCAACAGCTTTTTATACACTAAATCTCTTGCGAAGTTCGGCATCAGACATACGGCCACATGCGCAGGCATACTTATTAAATAATCAAGAAGCGAAAAATAGCCCGTCGTTAATTGCTCAGTCTTAAACTTAATAATACTCTTAGCATACTTGAAGCCCCCCCTGCGCTTAAAGAAGTCATCACTAATACGCATACAGGTCAGCGGTTCCTGAATATTGTAACTTTTAGCACCCGAACGAATCATACGAATATAGATATCGTAATCTTCGAATAGATAATAGTGACGATAATTACCCGCATTTAAAACAGCTTGCTTTTTATAAAGCAATGATGGATGACGGAATGGGCAGCGTTTTTTCGAAAAACCAATAATTTCATCGTTGGTTTCAGGAAGAATGACACGGCACTTAACATTTGTGTAATTACCCGTAAATTCATCGACATTAGAACCGATAATATCGAGGGTTGGATCTTTTTCTAAAATCTGCAACTGTTTTTCTATTCTGTCGCTTCTTGAGTAATCATCAGAATCCATTCGAGCGATTAGCTCATTAGAGCATTCATTAATACCGCGCTTCAATGCAAGTCCGAGACCTTGGTTCTTTTCGAGAATAATAATCTTAAAAATCGGATTCTTCTTATACTCAGCAATAGTCGCATAAAGCTCATCCGTAAGCGGACCATCCTCGACTAGCACAAACTCGGCAGGCTTGACCGTCTGATTAAGCATACTATCGATTGCCTCACGCAAAAACTCGGCCTTTTCCTTATAGTAGACCGTCATAAGTACGCTATATGCTGGGTATTTTTGCTTTGCCATTTCCCTATTTTTCTCGATATATCAAAAAAGCCCGGCACGGGCTACCTCCGCCACCGAGCTACAATTAGATTATGTATTTATTGTATCATTTTTGTTGTAAAAAGTCAAGTCTTAGACGGTGATCGCAAGAGTGAGGCTTCCTAATTGGCGCCTTTGCCGCCTAGGACAGCTTTGAATGCCATAAAGAAAATCTTCAAATCAGTTTTAAGACCGTAATTTTGCGAATACCACTGCTCGAGCACGAGGCGCTCTTGAAAGCTGAGACCACTGCGGCCAGAGACTGCCCACCATGAGACAATCCCACATTTCGTACTGACGATGTCGTCGAAGCATTCGCCCATATCTTCTTTTTCGCTGACCATATATGGACGGTTGCCGATAATTGACATGTCGCCCTTGAGAACATTGATAAACTGCGGAAATTCGTCGAGCGAAGTTTTACGGAGGATTTTGCCCATTTTCGTGATGCGCGGATCATTTTTAAGCTTTTTGTTCTGCTGATACTCGGCAAAGATCTTCGGATCCTTAAATAGCTCCTCATGCAAAATACGCTCCGCGTTCGGAACCATCGTGCGAAACTTATAAAACCTAAAAGGCTTTCCGTCTTTGCCGATACGCATGTGATTGTCGAGAAAAATCGGGCTCTTGTCGCCAGTAATAAGATAAGAGATCTTAACAAACGGAATAAGTATAAGAATGCCAACGCACCCCACTAGCGCGAACACGATGTCGAAAGTGCGCTTCGCGAAGCGGTAGCCGAGTTTGCGGAGGCTGAGCGCGGCGGTACCGCCTTGAAAAATACGGGCGGTGCGGGTCTGCTGTTTAGTTTCGGTGCTGAGAGTATTCGTTTCTATGGACATATATTGCTTCTTTTGCGCTATATTTTTGTACGAAAAAACGACCGAGACTTTGCGAGTCTATGGTCGCTTCGTACCTCCCACCCATAGATTATTATGTCATTACTGTATCATCTTTCGGCACGTCCGTCAACAGCTTCATACCTTTTCGCGGCGCGTGTCAAAAATTACGCCACGCTCACCAGATTAACGGGCGCCAAGCATCAACTGACGCCATCACTACCCAAGACCCCGCAAGAGCTAAGAGGCGCTATTTTGCCATAACCTATGCTATAATATAACCATATATATTTAAAGGAGGTGCGATGGCAACAACCAAAGCCAAGTCGGCTAAGAAGCCTGCTGCAAAGAAAACCGCAGCCAAGAAGACCGCTTCGAAGTCGAAAACTACAGTCAAGACTGCCAAGGCTACCGCGAAGGTAACCGAAGTCAAAGCAGAAACGGTGGGCACAGAAAAAACCAAAATCGTCTCCGAGAAGAATAGCGCTGGCAAGAAAAATCCAGTCAAAGAGTTCTTCGCACGCAAGGGCGATCCAAACGAAAATATTTTAACCATTTTTAAAGACACCAAGATCATCGGCGCATTGATTGGCGAGATTATTGGTACTGGGCTCGTTACTGCCGTCGCTTTGACGCTCGGTCTTTACAACCCACTTTATCTAATCTTCGCCTACACGGCAGTTACTGCTGGTGTATTTGCACTTTCGGGCGCACAGCTCAACCCAGCAATCACCGCTGGCATGATGGCAAGCCGCCGCGTCTCAGCAATCCGTGGCGTTCTTTACATTATCGCCCAGCTTATTGGCGCATGGCTCGGCTTTATGATCGTGAGCTACTTCTACAACATTGGCGTAGATAGTGGCAACATCGATGCAACTTCGACTATGCTTCCAACCCTAACCGCAGCCGACGAAGTATCCGCAACCACCGAAGGATTCAGCTTCTTCTGGGCGATCACGATGCTCGAATTCATCGGCACGATGATCATTGCGTTCTTCTATACACGCGCACTAGAATACAAACGCGGAGCATTCACCTTTGCTGCAGTCGTAGCAGGTGGCGTCTTCCTCGCAACGCTCTTTGCGGTCGTTGTTTCGAGCAACTTCCTTGGCGTTCAGGACAATATCTTTATCATGAACCCAGCAAGCGCATTCATGTATGGTGTTTTGCCATCGAATGCTGAAGGCTTCGACGCATTAATGGGTCAGCTCATGCCAATGGTCGTCAGCCACGTACTCTTCCCAGTGCTCGGCGGCGTACTCGGCGTATTCATTTCCGACATCGCTAGCAAGCTTAGCGGCAAAGAGCTCAAAGCTTAATCCGACCGTTCAAGATTTAATAACCAGTCTCATTGCGTGCGGCTGGTTATTTTTCTGCCCTGCGGTTCGTTTGACATATAAGCGCAAGTATGATATAATTATAGGTATTGTTGGGTTTTGTGCTCCGCAAAAAGGAAACGAGAAAAGAGACCCAGGCAATGTATCTTACTGAAGAAGGAGTGTGATACGCATGAGTATCGATGAGAGAGGTTACGCCGATACGAACGACGAGTTCGAGGACGAAGATGACAAGATATCGTCACCAAAGGCAATAGTCGCAATTTTCGTCGCCATTGCAGCAATTATTTTTACCTCGTTAGGCGTCATTGCTTTTACCTCGCCAAAGCAGCAGGACTATCTGCCCGCAGGCGTAGATATTGG
>CAMHRH010000070.1 GCA_946187605.1 uncultured Candidatus Saccharibacteria bacterium | reverse complement strand
CGCGATAATCTTTGGTACGCCCTCTATAATAAACGAATAGGTCGGATGCCCAAACACGCTGTGATGCCCAGATTTGATTGTGCCGTTGACTCGCTTGATTGTCTGTTCTTTCGGTTCACTAGTCAACGCTTCAATGTCGTCGCGCATATAGCAGATGCCGGCTTCGTGGCCGGCAAGAAGTAGCGCCTCGTCTTTACTGAGCGTGTAACCTGGTTTTGTTGAAGCTAAAATGCTAAGTTTCACTGTAATCAACCTCCTTAAAGTACTCATTTTCTTAGCAAATGCATTTTTATTTTTCCATATCCTTACCACCTTTGCAAGCATGAGAAGTTTTACGATGATTTATCCTGCAGCTTATCCATGCTCATCACGAGGTCAGCTAACTCCGTCTGTTCTCCATATTGCCTCAAACAAAAAATACCCCTTTGCGGGGTATTTTTTATACTAGTATTGATTACCAGACCTTAACGAGAATTTCGCCGCCAAGTTTGTTCTTGACTGCTTCCTGGCCGGTCATGATGCCCTTGCTCGTTGAAACGAGGACGGTGCCGCGGCCAGATTTAACCTTTGGAATCTCAGCTACGCCGGCATAGATGCGGCGACCTGGAGTCGAAACCTTTGAAATCTCGTTAATGCGCGCATTTTCGCCTTCTTTGTTGATGATGACGTGTAGAATGTCGCGTGGCTCAGCTTTTTCTAGTTCAACTGAGTCAATATAGTTTGTTTTTTGTAGCTTGTCTGCGACTGCATACTTGAGCTTGCTGGTTGGGACGCGAATCTCGGTCTTTCCGACAGCGATAGCGTTACGGATGCGAGTAATCAAGTCAGCTACTGGATCAGTGGTTTGAATTGACATAATCTTCTCCTTTCTCCTACCAACTACTCTTTGTTACGCCAGGGATTTCGCCCTTGCTTGCTTTTTCACGGAAGTTAATACGGCTGAGGCCGAAGCGGCGCATGTAGCCGCGTGGGCGACCGTCGAGCATATCGCGGTTTTTGAGGCGAGTTGGGCTCGAGTTGCGTGGAAGCTTCTGGAGACCCTCAATATCGCCAGCAGCTTTAAGCTCGGCGCGCTTTTCAGCGTATTTTTCATACATCTTGCGGCGTTTTTCGTCGCGGAGAACAGCACTTGTTTTAGCCATATTATTTGCCCTCCTTTTCAAACGGCATGCCGAATTTCTCTAACAACTTCGTGCTAGCTTCTTTCGAACCATTTTTAATAACAAATGTAATTTCTAGACCATGAAGAACGGCGGCGTCTTCGAAGCTAATCTCTGGGAAAACGGTCTGCTCTTTCATGCCAAGGCTATAGTTGCCCTGTGCGTCAAAGCTATTGCGTGGTACGCCATGGAAGTCGCGTACGTGTGGAAGCGCAATATTGATTAAGCGGTCAACGAATTCATACATTTTATCATTGCGGAGAGTCGTGACATAGCCGACAGGCGCGCCCATGCCTTTGCGAATCTTGAATTGCGCAATAGATTTCTTTGCAAGACGGCTCGTAACGGCTTGGCCGGTGATTTTGGTCAAGGTTAGTTCGACGGTCTCAGTGAAGCGCTTGTCTTCGCGTTTCTTGCCAACACCCGAAGAAACCACGATTTTTTCGAGTTTTGGAACTTGGTTGATGTTTTCGAGGCCGAGCTCTTTTTGGAGCTGCTTTGCGTACTCTTTGTTATAGAGAGTTTTAAGGCGTGCCTCATACTTAGTTTCAGCCATTACTTAACCTCCCTGTTGTTAGCTTGGCGAGCAATACGTACGGTCTTGCCGTCTTTGTCTTTTCCGTAGCCGATGCGGCTGGTTTTTCCGGCTTTTTCATCAATTACGAGTGCGACGTTGGACATATCGATGCCAAGTTGAATTTCTTTTTTGCCACCTTGGCGATACATATTTGCGCGCATGTGGCGAGTACGATTGCCGATACCTTCGACAAATACTTTATTGTCAGATGGGCTGACTTTCGTAACTTTGCCGGTCTGGCCTTTTGCGCCGCCTGCAATTACCTTTACGATGTCGCCAGTTTTAATACGAATACCCATTATAGTACCTCCGGCGCAAGGCTGATAATTTTGCTGAAGCCACGATCACGAAGCTCACGTGGTACTGGGCCAAAGACACGGGTGCCTTTTGGCGTCTTGTCGTCATTGACAAGAACAGCTGCATTGTCATCGAAGCGGATGGTTGAGCCATCTGGGCGACGAATTGGATTGCGCGTACGCACGATAACAGCGCGGACTACGGCTTTTTTCTTTACGTTGCCGGTTGGCGATGCGTCCTTGACGGAGCAAGTGACAATATCGCCTACATGAGCATAACGTGCGCGAGTGCCGCCGAGAACACGAATAACGCCAAGTTCCTTAGCGCCGCTGTTGTCGGCAACCTTCAAGCGGGTTTCCTGCTGAATCATTTATTTTTCTCCTTCCTTATCGTCACTTTCGACCTGAGTGACCTCTTCTTTTAGCTCGACTTTACCGCGGCTCTTCTCAATGATTTTTACAAGAGTCCAGGTCTTAGTCTTGCTGATTGGGCGCGTTTCGGCGATCATGACTTTGTCGCCTTCATGAGCTTCATTCTTAGCGTCATGAGCAGTATACTTGCGCGTCTTTGAGTACTGCTTCTTGTAAATTGGATGCGTCTCACGAGAGGTGATTTCGACGGTGATCGTCTTGTCACGCTTGTCGGAGGAGACTACTCCAGTAAGTGTGCGTGCCATTACTTATCTCCTTTCGTGGCGTTAATTTGCGTTAAGATGCGAGCAATGTCTTTCTTGATCGCTTTGATGCGATGTGGGTTCTGAAGGGTGCTACCTAGGCCCTGTTGTGCTATCAATAGCTCTTCCTTCTTGCTCTTGAGTTGCTCATCGAGTGGGAGATTGCTAACAACTTTGGCTTCTTTTGCAGCTTTTTTGTCAGTTTTCTTATCTGCCATATTAGAGCTCCTCTCTCTTTACGATTTTGCAGCGTACTGGAAGTTTGTGGCTTGCGAGGCGTAGTGCTTCTTTTGCCTGTTCTTCAGTAACGTCTGCGATTTCGAACATAACAGTGCCAGCTTTCACCTTGGCGACATGGTACTGTGGTTCACCTTTGCCACTACCCATCTTTACATCAAGAGGTTTCTTGGTTACTGGGGTATGTGGGAAGATGCGAATCCAGATTTTACCGCCACGTTTGACGTAGCGAGTAATCGCCTGGCGAGCTGCTTCAATCTGGCGACCATTGACGCGTTCATTATCTAGGCTCATCAGGCCCCAATCGCCAAATGCTACATAGTTACAGCGGCTAGCGGTGCCTTCATTTTTGCCTTTGCGAACCTTGCGGTGCGCTTCTTTGCGTGGTTGACTAAGTGCCATAATTATTTCTCCCCCTTATAAATCCAAACTTTTACGCCCACGATACCAGCAATTGTCTGAGCATGCTCGACATAGAAGTCGATGTCGGCGCGGAGGGTATGTAGAGGGACTGAGCCTTCGATAAATTTCTCACGACGGGACATTTCGGCGCCATTCAGACGACCGGCTACCTCGACGCGGATACCTTTTGCGCCAGCGTTCATAGTCGAAGCGCATGCCATTTTGACGGCGCGGCGGAAGTTCATACGCTTGCCGAGCTGGAAGCCGATATTCTCGGCAACTAGTTTTGCGCTAAGTTCCGGCTTCTTTACTTCTTCGACGTTGATGCGAAGTGGACTGTTGGTAACTTTTTCGAGTTCTTTTTTGAGCTCGTTGATGCCAGCGCCTTGCTTTCCGATTACGGCACCAGCTTTTGCGGTGCGGATAGTAATCGTAGTCAGGTTCGGGCTGCGCTCAATACCGATACGATCGATAGTTGGGCGGCTTTTGAAGCGATTCTCGACTACTTCGCGGATTTTGACATCCTCGATGAGCCAATTTTTGAAATCAGCTTTGCGGGAGAACCACTTGCTGCTCCAGTTTTTATTAACCTGGAGACGATAGCTTACTGGGTTAACTTTCTGACCCATTACTTGTTCTCCTTCTTATCTGCTGCTTTTGGAGCGGCAGCTTTCTTT
>CAMHRH010000069.1 GCA_946187605.1 uncultured Candidatus Saccharibacteria bacterium | reverse complement strand
AATGATTGCCAGATTCAATATATTGCCCTTTGTAGTTCTGATTAAATAGATTATAGAAAGTATATAAACAGTTATTATGGTACTTATAGTTAGAAGACGTCTGTGACGCCATATAATATGCAGAGGTGCTCATTGTTAAAATCTTAAACAAATTCGAATCCGCACCAGCATAATCTCTAAATGACTGCGGGAAATCATTTGGGTTAAACTCATAGTAGTTTGGTGGCAATGCGCCAAGATCAAAGTCAATCGTAATATTGCGGAGCGTAGGAATAACCGTAAATGCACTTCCACGCAAGACCTTCATAGTCGGCGGAAGATATACGTCTCGCAGACGTGTCCCCATAAAGGCTCGGAAATTAACGCTTTTTAGATTCGGCGAGTTTAAATCTGCCTCTAGGTAATAGTCGCCCCAGAATGCATCGTTGCCAACATATTCGAGCGAAGCAGGTAGCTTTGTGATTTTAACTGGATCTTTGTGCCAATCATATTCTCTATCCGGGATATTCAAAACTTCACCGCCAAAACCGTTTTTGTGGCCGTAATTGAATGCCGCGTCGCCAATCACGCGTACAGAATCTGGTAGAACCAGCTCTTCCCTAATTGACGTATCTGAAAAACTATCGCCCGGTATTACTTCGAGATGCTCCGGCAGTATTATTTCGCCAACTCTTGCTTGTACAAATGCTCTTTGTGGTAGCACTTTCCAGCCAGTTTTACCAAGATCAACTTTGTCGAAGTGTAGATGACCAAAGAAGTTGTTATAGCTACTACTCATCCCATCAATTCTCCAACCAGTAGGCACATCAGTTACAGACTTCTCAGTGAAGGTAATTGTGCCAAACTGTTGATTATAATAATCATTCATCCTATCGTTTTCAGCTGCCCTGAAACCCCATTTTGCTAAATTAGCCCTAGAGAACGCTCCAGGAAATTGCTCGCCAAAACTGTACTGAAACAGAAAATGGTCCGCTTCATTCTGCGCCGAGCGCCCTGGCCTTGCCCAAGAGATCCATAGGTCTGGATTAAATACATCAAAGTCAAAGGTTACGTCGTTTATATTCGGGCACTTCGAGAATACCTGTACGCCCATGTACTGTAGCTTGTCGTGGAGGACAATATTATGTACCATTGTCGAATCAAAGGCGAAGTCGCCAAGCGCAACTAGATTTGGGAAATCTACGTCGCCGCTCCAGTTATAGACGGCCCTAAAAGCCCCCATCCCAATAAACTCGATGTCGCGAGGAATAGTCAACTTAATGTCTGGATTCCAAATATCCTCAAATGCCAAGTTTCCAACGCCACGAAGGCTATCCGGAAGATTGATCTCGTCTATGCTACGAACATATGAACTGTACGTATCTGGATTTTGTCCAATAATGCTCCCCCAGCCCTGTGAGTAAGAATTTTGCGTGCGATAAAAGGCAGAACTCCCTACGAACTCATAACCATCTCCGATCGTAATCTTCTTTAGGCCATGCAGGTTGTAGAAATACAGTGGCGCAATAATATTTTTCTTTGAATCTACATTAGCATAATCCGTTTCAAAGTCTGACGGGTTTCCGCGGCTATTACTATTATTCCAAAATCTATTTCCACTACCATGAACATAGCAATTGCCACCTCCGCTTCCGCCACTCCTAGAGTTATATGCCGTTCCAGCGCCCATCATTCCCCAACAGTCGTTCGCCGCCGCATGGGTGGCAATCTCCTCGGTGTATTCCTGCGTTTTTACGTCATAATGCCACTTGTATTGCTCATATGAGACATGCGTGTCGCTCACTTCCTCGTCAGCAGCATATGGCGCCAGAACCGTCAGCTCTTCGATGGTAGTTGACGGCTGGTTTATATCTTTGTCGAAAGTTCCATCAAGGACTGTATTAAACTGCAAAATTGTGCCACTCGTCAAAGTATCGTAAGCAACCGTAACTCTCTTTAGGGTGCTTGTATACTTGAACAAAAATGCACCAAGCCACTTTATTGATTTTGGCAAATATAGCTCCTCAATGCTCGTGTCTGCGAAGGCCATGTATTCAATCCGCTCAATGCCAGTAAGGTTGACACTCGATAACTGATTTGCACCACTAAAAGTATTCGGACTAATCTTCTTAATATTCGTTGAGCTAAAGTCAAAGCTAGTTAACCCAGAGCCGGCAAAAGCTGCATTGGTGGTTTTTGTAACTGAGCTATCAAACTCGACCTCAGTCAAGTTTATACAATCGCGGAATATACCCTCGCCAATGTTTTCAGTTTTAATAATTGCTTTTTGTATATTTGTATTCTGGAAAATATTACTGCCGACAAAGGCGTCGCCATCAATCGTCATTGTCGTATTTGCGTCATTAAAGATTGAACCTTCAAAACTATACCATCCAACATAATTGAAATTGTTTGCATTAAAGTTGGTGAGTTTTAACTTATATCCAGAAAAGGCGCCACCTTCGCGAACGGCATAAGAATACGGTGCGCTATAACTACTATTGTTATCTCTGATCTCGTCAATAACGCTCACGTAATAGCTATCGGTATAGCATTTGTCTGGGTCCCATTCTGAACTCATAACATCAGTTTTACCTACACAGCCAATAGACTCGGGTGTTGCGCTATAAGCCTCTCTTTCCTCATTGGTCATAATATCATAGTTCGGTATCCTAAGATATATCTCTCTCTTATTAGACCAACAAGAATATCGATCGTACCTTTCGTTATACGTCATATCCGAGCCTTTACATATGTTGGCCTTAATTATTTTTCCTTCTTCATCACCAATCACCATATTCTCACCAAACACCAGCTCAGTCTCGACTTCTGGATTGATGATTGGCTTTACGCCAAGGATTTGAATCTTTGATGTATTGGTCATATCTAAGACTGTCGTATCGACAGACTCACGACGAGTAAGCTCAGTGAACGTCGAATCTTGAGCAGCGGTATTCGCACTTCGTAAATAATAAGTGTCGAGCGTCGAAGGCGCCCCAGGCACTAAGTTGGTCAGTTCGCCGAGCGACGGAACTACTACCCTTGTCGCATCCGATGGCTTATCATAAAAACGAATTGTAAGTCTCGGCTCATCCGTATCTAGTTCATATTCCCAACGAATATCATTGGCATCCGTAATAACGCCATTAGTCATAGTTGCTGCATGGGCAACATTACTAAAGTTAATAACGAAAAAGCTTGCCATCAAAAATGCCAAGACTTTACCGCATCGATTAATCGACCCTATCCGAGCTAAAATAGAACTCATCTCAAAAACCTTCCACTCTACGCAGTTTTTATTTCTTATATACCTCTACACTTACCTTAAGTATAACATAAGCATTTTTATTAGTCTATCGTTTTAATAATTTTATTGACCACCAGACATACTTGTGCTGAAATATTAGCATTGCACCTTAAACACGGCCAACCTTTCGCATGAGCGCCAAGCGACAGACTGACGAGTCCGTTCTTAGCACTCTTGCGAAAGCAGAGAATTTTTTCAGGAGGTCCAACTCATGACAAAAAAGAAAAAGATGCGCTGGCTCAGCGAAAGCCTCAGCAACCTCACCATTCTCATGTATGGCATCGGCGGTACTGACGAACAAGCCTACGAAGTGCTCGACTGTCTAAAACCAGTCATCGTTGACTCAAACGTCCGAAACACCGGAGTAGTATTCGACTACAGTTCAACCGACGCCTACATCGATATTGCCGCAAAACTATATGGCTACATCCCCGTCCATAATAGCGAAAAGCCCATACGCGGCATTAAGGAAACCATTCTCAAAATTGCTGACGTCTTCCCCGCGCGCCGCTCCGAAGTCATGCGCGCACTAAGTACTGCCGAAAAACACTTTGGCGGTGATCGAATGTTCTCTTACGGCCCATAACAGATAATCCCGCCATCGTTGCGGGATTTTAACTTCACCTACACGCTCCGCGAATATGCGGAGCGTCTTTTTTATCTCGTACAATCGACCCCATAATCTAAAAATGCTATAATAAAGCATTATATAAAACTAAGGAGTACCAATGAAACTATCCGAAGAACTCCAGTGGCGCGGCTTCGTCGCCGAACATACGCTGGATCAGATATCAGACCTAGACAAAGCTCCACGCAATTTCTATTGGGGTACCGACCCTAGTGCCGACTCATTACATATCGGCCAT
>CAMHRH010000068.1 GCA_946187605.1 uncultured Candidatus Saccharibacteria bacterium | reverse complement strand
AGGTTAAGTAAGTCTTTTTCGATATTAGGCGTGTTTTTTGAAGTGAGGAGCGGTTGTGGTGAAGAAACTAATTCCCATGTTTCGCCCTGTTTTTTTAATAAGACGCGGTAATAGGCGTATTTTTGGTCATTCCAATAATCGTCAGTATAGATAGTCGTGTAGTAATAATCGTTATAATCTTGGCCGTCGCTTATTTTATATGGATCCTCAACATTAAGGCATTCTTTAATGAAGGTTTTTGGGTTGGTACTGCTGCTAGTTTTTTTATCTGTAAAAGGATTATTGAGCAGAAAGTTTATATTTAATTCGGTTAAATCAATATTTTTGAAATTTTTTAATCTCGCTACGGCTACATCGAGATATTTAGGGTCGGATTTTATATTAATGATAGGCGTGTTGTTGTCGTCATATTCATAGCTAATTGAATAGAGCGAATTATTAATCGGCAAATAGCTTAGAATTGGGAATTTTTGCTTTTGTTTTTGGCCTTGGCGATTGAGATAATTTCCGATAATACCCTCAACATTTGCATATTCTTCGCGATGTTGTTTAGTAAATTCCCTTCCTTCGTCGTCGAGTGGACTAAGGGTGTCATAAAACTCATGCGATTCTTTGGAGATTGTAATGTCTTTTTCGACTGCTTCAAGATGCTCGTTTGAGGAAACTTTTAGATGGTAATTTCCCGGCTCAATCCAGTTCGTGGTGTTATTTGATATGCGCGTGTTGTTTAGTGTAATTGTGGCGCTATATGGGGCAAAGATAAAAGTTGTTTTGACCTTCCCATTACGATAAAGAATAGTAGAAATAGAATAAAAGATAATGACGATAAAAAACAGTAGTATTGCCGCAATTACTAGCTTTTGGCGTTTATTGAAGTTTTTAAAAAAAGTCATTTTAATCCCCTGCAGTTAAGTTTTGAACGTTTTGTTTGTAGTTGGTACCGTTTTTGGAAGAGAATTCTGGTTTGCGATACCAGCGAACAATGACTCCGTTTCCGAAGATTGGGTCTTCGAGGCCGGCCATTGGTGCGCGACCTTGGCTGAAGCTGTATGATGCAGAGGCGATAGTAGAATTGAAACCTGGAATTTCGCCGACGTAGATAAAAGTATGGCCGCTCGAGAATGCAATATCGCCTGCCTGGAGGATACTAGTATCGACGGCGGTAGTTGGAGAAGAATTGAGGAGCGTCCAATTATGATCTTTAACCCAAGCTTCTTGCGTATCGGTATTTCCTTTTGTATCGTTATAATTTGGCTCGAGTCCTGAATTTTGTGTAAGAATAGTTACGAAACCTCCGCAGTCGATTCCTGGCACGCCATTTATGGAGCCACCGACGTAGCGGCCTTCACTAATTGACTGCGTGACGGCATTTGCGTATTCTGGCATACGTTCGATATAAGGGCCATCATGCCAATCTGGCCATGCGTAAGCTTTGACGAGTTCAGCAAATTCGCCACCGACGCTGCAGCCGTTAGAATTTACATTTCCATTTACGGCGTCGTAGATGACTTTTGCGAATTCTTTTGCCCCTTCGGCGTTAACGTGTATATAGCCATCGCCAAGAAGCGAGGTATTTTTACTAATAATACTTGCCCAATCTGCTACGACAATATTGGAATTTTTCTTAGCGTATTCAAAGAAGAGATCATTATTTGATTTGTAGTCGTTTTTTGTACTCCAGTCAGTGACAAAAGTGATGTTTTTATCTTCGCCAATTGCTTTAATGGCATCTTCGATATCTTTTGCAGTGAGGCTAGGGCTGTTCGCGCCAAGTGCAAATACAACGTTATCTTTAATATCGGTCATATTCTTTACAACTTCGATAGCTTCGTCCCAGCGGCGGCCGCTTTTTGCTTCGATATTTTTTTCTTCAAGTTCTGGGAACTGTTTAAGAAGTGCGCTAGTAGAGCCGACCGTGATAGAGTCGCCAATGATAGTGAGATTTTTGCCATTCTCGGTACCGCTAACGGATTTTGTACTTCCCTTGCCGGAATATTTTTCATATAGTTCTTTTGCGAAGTTGCGACGTTTGTCGGTAGCCTGATAATAAAGACCGATGTATGGGGTGTAATAAAGGATTGGAGAATCGCCATTAACGGCGCGTTCAAAAATAGCGAGAAATGCTTCGGCGGCAGCTTCTGGTGTTGTCTGTTTGCGGACTTCGGTTTGCCAGTCCCAGTCATTTTCGTGAATTGAAAAGTCTAATTCGATAAGAAGGATTTTATCTAGGTCGTCGGCCGGGATGTTTTTTGATGCGCCCGCTCCCCAATATTCTGGTTGGGTATATTTTCCAAGTCCAGCGGCTTCGATTTTTTCGACGAGTTGAACTTTACGGCCGAGACCCCATTGATAAAGGCCGAAATAACTAGAGTTGCCAGCGCGAGTTGGTTCAAGGCCGGATTCTGCCATGCCATTACCGAGGATTCCGGCGACTTGTGCGTCGGTAAAACCTTCGTCAATGTAGAAATTCCACATTTTTTCCTCAATAGAATCGCCGGATAGTTTAGTGGCAGTAGAGCCACATAAGTCATCGCTGCCGCTTGGATTATAGTAATAAATACCATTAATATTGAACATATCAAGAATATCATCATCTGGAATTGTGGCGAAAGCAGGCTGCGCGATTAGAACTATACTCGATAAGATACAAGTGATAAATTTGATGATTTTTTTCATAGAGTATAGTTCCTGCGGTCAATTAAAATATGCGGTCGCGGCGACAAGACGGCAGATTCGGAGTTGAATGAACTTGTATTGAATGAAATATTCTGCGGTTCATTATTTTTACTAAAGGCATAACGGGTGGTTGGGTCGTAATTTGCAACTTCGTTTGAGTACCTTGAAAACTCTAGTAGAAATGCGATGTCGTCTTTGGTTTGTCCAGTAATGCGCGCAAGTGTGCCGGTATATGAGGTATCGAGCGGATGCTCTTTGGTATAGTCGTTTTTGTAGGCAATGACCGGGTTTTCGCCCTCGTCGTCCATGCCACCTAATATGCGCATATCTTCGACGTAACGCTGGTAATATTTAAACTCAGTATTCCAGCGTGGATTCGATGATGACATGCGACAGTTTTCGCCGGTTCCCCATCCGCGATTAACGACGTCTTCGGCGGCGTTAATGATATCGACGGCATCATTAATGAGGAAGGCGCTATTTCCGACCGTACCAAAATCAGTCTGGAGAGTATTCATAATATTAGCATCAAGAACTCCCCATGGCGATTCGCGCTCTGTGCAAGCCGTAATGTATTTTGCGAGTTCGGAATTTTTTATGATTTTGCCATTACTATCGATATTTGGTTCAATGACAGATACGTAAGTTGGATCATCTGGCGTCAGATCGATAGTGGAGTAATCCATTGCAACGAGTTCATTCCCGTACATATCGCATACGGCGCCTTTTAAGTTTTCGCAGTCTTGATAAGTTGAAGTATAGGATAAATCGCTGTCGTATGCGGAGGCGGATGGATTAAAAACATTCAATGAGCTTGATAGTGCTGAAGTAAAACTTGCAAGTGCGCTAAGTGGATGGTTAGTGTAACTAATATATGCAAATTTCGACAATAAAGAGCCAAGGAATGTGTTTTTACTAGTTATGTCGAATGGGCTGCGACGGTTGCGATCAATCGCGGCCTCTTGTGCAAGAGCGACGGTAGTCTGGCGGTTTTGTTCTTTGATATATTCTTCGTCGGCTGGTGCATATGCGCTGCCTTGGGTGGCTAGACTAGAATTCGCTTTTGCGGCGCCAAGGGTAAAGAATTCGCCGGCCGGGATACCGGTGTAGGCTTCCCAGATATTGCCAGCAAAAATTTTTGCAACATATGGAATAAATGAACTAATTATTGCGCTTACAATACCGGTAAGGGCAATTCCGCCAATAGTTTGCGCAACAGCGCTAACGACGAATTTCGCAAGTGCTCCGCCTGGTGTGGCATTTGCAATGAGCGAGACAACAGCGGATGCGGCCATAACGCCATCGCAGACAGTATTTGTGACGCCAGTGCTAAGTGCGATAGTAGCTGCGCCGCGAGTAATCGTATGGATTGAGTAAGGCGCGGTTGCGTCTTTTGATGATTGGGTATTACCGAGGATTAGTTTGGCGCCGCTCGACACGAGTGGTGAGCCAGTGACGTCTTTTTCGGAAGTAGTGCCATCCTCGTTGATG
>CAMHRH010000067.1 GCA_946187605.1 uncultured Candidatus Saccharibacteria bacterium | reverse complement strand
GAAGTGAATGAGATTGTAGGTCTTTGTTTCTTTGCCGTATTTTACTTCAACGGAGTTAGAGTCGGCTTTTACGACTTCACCATCGCCCTCGGCAAAGACGATCTGCGAAAGATTCTTTGCGACCTCGGCATCAATACCAGTCGAGACGATTGCAGACTCCGGCTTAATCAACGGCACTGCCTGCTTCTGCATTGCGCAGGCCATCAAGGAACGGTCGACACGGTTCTTTTCAACGAAAGGAATCATTGATGCGGCCACACCAAGAATTTCCTTATGAACGGCATCCATATGCGTTACTTCGGATGCGAGAACCTGAGATGGCTGAAGGTTTTTACGAGCAGAAACATATTCATCGATAAACTTGCCATCTTTATCGAGCTTTGCGCTCGTGTCAGCAATTACCATATTCTCTTCGGCGGCAGCATCGACATAAACAACTTCGTCGGTAACCTTGCCGTCTTTGACGACGCGATATGGTGCTTCAATAAAGCCATATTCATTAATACGAGCATAGGTCGCGAGGTTTAGCACGAGACCGACGTTACCACCTTCTGGTGTCTCGACAGTACAAATACGGCCATAGTGTGTCGGGTGAGCATCACGCACATCAAAACCAGCACGTTCGCGAGTAAGGCCGCCAGGACCCATCGAACTTAAGCGGCGTTTGTGTGAAAGCTCTGAGAATGGATTCGTCTCATCCATGAGCTGGCTGAGCTGAGAACTACTAAAGAATTCTTTGACGGCAGCTACGACTGGGCGCGAGTTAACAAGCTGAGATGGAGTTACTGTCTGAGGGTCGCTCATCGACATGCGGTCAAGAATATTGCGCTGAAGACGTAGCATACCGAGGCGGAATTGGCGCTGAACAAGTTCGCCAACCAATTTTACGCGGCGGTTTGCGAGCGAGTCGATATCGTCAGCTGGCTCCTGGGTATTATTTAGGCGAATAATCTCACTAATAATAGCAATGAGATCTTCCATCTGTAGCGTACGATGCTGCTCGTCATTTGGCGTATCGAAGCCAAGGCGCTGATTAATCTTATAGCGGCCAACGCGCGAATAGTCGTAACGACGATAATCGTGGAAAGTGCGCTCAATCATGCTCTTTGCATTCTCAACTGTCGCAAGATCGCCTGGGCGGAGTCGGCGATAAATCTCAAGGAGCGCCTCGCTCTGAGTGCTCGTCGCGTCCTTTTCAATAGTATTTTCGATGTATTTGACTTCGCCATTATCAATATCTTTGAAAGCGGCAGTAATTTCAGTCTTCTTCATGCCAAGGGCACGTAGGAGCGTCGTGACTGGGACCTTTTTGCGGCGGTCAATCTTAACATAGATTACGCCTTTGGTGTCAGTCTCGAACTCAAGCCATGCGCCACGGCCTGGAATAATCTTCGCGCCGTAATAGTTGCGGCCAGCAACCGTGTCGGCCGAGAAGAATACGCCAGCTGAGCGGATAAGCTGAGAAACGATAACGCGCTCGGTACCATTAATAATGAAGCTGGCGCGATCGGTCATCCATGGATAATCGCCAAAATAGATTTCCTGCTCTTTCTTTTCGCCGGTGACTTTATTCTCGAGCTCAATATTGACATGAAGCGCAGCCTCATAAGACGTAAGATTGTCTTTTGCGGTACGGTCATCTTCTACTGGATCTTTAAAGAAATAATCCTTAAAGCGAAGGCTCATCTTTTGACCAGTATAGTCATCGATTGGATTGAGCTCGTTGAAGACTTCTTGCAGACCATAATCGACGAATTCTTTCCACGATTTGGTCTGATGCTCGGTTAGATTTGGTATTGGAAGAACTTGGTCGCCTTCTGTGAATTCCACGCGGCTACCACTCTGTGCAGTTGTTGTAGACTTTGCCACATTCCCTCGCTAGTTTTAGTGTTGATATCTTTGGCCGGAAGATTACCGCTTTGATCTAATTTCGCCTTGCCGGAGCGAAATGCAAAAAATCAGAGCACACTACTTCTTAATTACAAATATTATAAGAAAAAAGCAAATATTTCAAGACGCTTTTTTTATTTAAATGCACTTGTTTTTCAATAGTAAAACCATTATCATTTTAATTAATTGGAGGTTAAATGAGTTTTTTGAATGATTGGCTCTTAAGCATTTTCGATTCACTAAATAGTCTTTTAGGTGCCGCACTTATCGCCGTAATCATAATATTGATTGTAAATAATTCAAACAAAAAGAAAGCACAAAATACTACAGTACAGCAACCGCCCCAGACGCAAAACACCAGTAATGTTACGAATACAGAAGTGGCGCCCCAGACACAGACAGTAGCGCCTCAATCACAAGTCGCTGCTAAGCAGCAAAATGTTGCGCCGCAGCCACAAAAACCAAAGGACAGTTCATCGACATACAACGTGCTTCTTTACCTCGGTAGCTTCTTCATTGTAAGCGCTATGTTTATTATGGCGCAAAATAACTATGACATGCTCGCAGTTATGCTATTCCTCGTAACAATTACCTGTTTTGGCGGCGGCTTATTGTTACATAGGCTAGTGAAGCAGCTTCGTCCAGTCGGTGCGGCTTTTACAATCACTTCCTTATTTTTATTCCCGATCTGGTTCGTAGCCTTCCAGCAGCTCGGCATCAAAGACGCGGCAGTATCACTACTATTGACCAATATCATATCAATTATCGCCAATGTCATCGCAACGGCAGCTACGAGAAACCGCGCGATGGGATGGCTCAGCTATCTAAGCTTGTTAACGCTAGGCAATGTCGCAATGTTATTCACGCATGACGACAAGGCACAGATATACACGGCGCTTATTTGGCCAGCTATAATCTCATATATACCAACACTACTTTGGGGGTTGAAGGTTAAATGGTTACCAATTGGCTTTCGTTCCGCTACGCGCTACCTAGCCGACATCCTAATACCGATAGTTATGGGACTAACAACAATACTTCTGTTTGCCGAAGGTTGCGGCACGGCGCTCCCGTTCCTTAGAACCATTACCGCAGCACTCGCTTTAGGACAAATCGCAATAAACTTTGCGTTTAATCGTAGCCACAACAAGTTGATTGGGATTCGCTTCTGCGCACAAGCTTTCGTACTCTGTCTTGTCGCCGACTGCTTGAGGCATTCTATGGTTTTCAATCTCACTAAAGACCAGGGCAAGAGTCTAGTGCTTGCAATCGTATGGCTAGTCGGCTTCCTGGCGCAGGCAGTTATTTCGCTCATTACTAAGCCAAACAAACGCACAGATTCGATCGAGCATTTCGCACTCGGCGCATCATTGTTCGGCATTTTTGCAACGTCGATTCTCTGCATCGATTTTGACGCCACGCCGCGCCTGATTATTAACCTAGCAATGGAGCTGGTCGTCGCTATCCTTGGCGTCGTGATTACGATTAATCGCAGAAATATGCACTGGGGGCTTGCTACGGCTTTGCCGATTTTATACGTCCCAATTGAATTATCTTCACACCCAGATATCGGCAGAGCGTTGGGCAATTGGTTCTATTTCGCATACTATGCCATCGTCAGCTTCTTGTTCGTACTGATATATTGGCGAATAAAAGGCGTACAGAAACGGAAGAGTTTTGATTTAGCTTCAATCTCATTAGCGCTTAGCTGCCTTGCTGCATTGTTTACAAGTTGGGGCGAGAACTGGCCGGCAGCTGGCTGGATTCTGGGAGCGGTAATCTTGGCATTGTTTGCTCTAGTTTCTAAGCGCAATAATCTATATGAAGGTTCGATTTATCTCGCAGCGTTAGCAATCTATTCGTACTGCGGTAATATCTACGACCTTACCCACGGCCAAAGTTCAATCTCTTATAGTTCCGACGCATATCTTGCATTGGCGCTCGTACGTACGAACGTATTAGCTCTTTCATTGTTTATTAATGGAGTAATAAAGGAGCGCAAGGCAAAAGGCAATACGCCGCGCATGGTAATCGGTTATTTACTCTTCACCATACCTCTATTCATTCTCTATTGCCTTAACGGGGACAGCAATATTAGTATTTGGACGATACTATATATTGTTGAGGAAGTTGGCTTCCTACTCGTAGGCGTCTTTATGCGCAAGTCCTGGCTGGTCACAACGAGCAGTATCTTTGCAGTTATCGCAACATTATGCATAACTGGCGGGCCAAACTTCATCTGGCTATTCGTGCTCGGCGTAGGCTTAATTGCGATTGTCGCATGGAATCTCATGAATGGAAATAATACTGACAAGAACAATCCTCAGTCAGCTCCGACTTCCAGCCAGAACAAGCCAGACGCCTCTCAGAACAGCCAAGAGTCTAAGCCCAGCGATGTATAAAGATAACTAAACAAAACACCAAAAAACCGCCTGTGCACGAGGCGGTTTTTTAGCATATAAGCTCTCAACTATTTATGTTTTTAAAGCTGACTCGCAG
>CAMHRH010000066.1 GCA_946187605.1 uncultured Candidatus Saccharibacteria bacterium | reverse complement strand
TATCTTGCCACTTAGCAAAAACGAATACGCATATAGCATCAAGGTTGCCAATCAACTGCGCGAAAATGGCCACAATGTCGATATCGACTTCGACGAGCGAAAACTCGGCAATAAATTCAATCGCGCAGCCAAAATTGCCAAGTATGCCATCGTAATAGGCGAAGACGAAGCCAAAACTGGCGCCCTAAAACGAAAAAATCTCGAAACAGGCGAAAGCTCAGATTTGACAATCTAAAAAAACTCGGCTCAAAAGGCCGAGTTTTTTATTAAGCATCAACGATTAATCAACCGAGAAAACTATCGCCGTACGGTCATCTCGTTTTCGAGCATTAGCTACCAGCAATAAAACCCTTCACCCTTCAATTACTCCTCTTATCTTTATATTCGAAGCATCGCTCATCCTATCATAAAATCCACGCGGCACTAAAATACAATCAATCACCGCACTGTTATTTTCCTTATCAACCTCAACATTATCTATATAAGCAAGCGAAAAGTTATTAATTACATACTCATCCTGAGTTTTTGAATACGCCAATGGCTCACCAATCAGCATAATTCCATCTTTACATCCCTCCGGAATCTTATAGCGCATTTCTATATTGCAGGCCTTTCGGAGTGGATCATCAAACGACTCTCGTCCAGCGAAGCTACTATCTTCTACGATTGAAGTACTAGTAAAACCACGCTCCAAATAAAACTGCCCCTTCATATTATCGAGTTCGTCTAACGATGAGATTCTATATTTCTTAAAAGCATCAAGATTCGTACCTCGAAATACAATCATGTCGCGCTCAATTGCAGGTGCTTTTTGTATTGCACGCTCCATTACCGATGCCGTCTCACGATAGCGCTCTTCCGCCGCCTCCGTTTTTGGCCCAAGTAGTTCATAATACCAGAATCCACGCAAAACACTATTAATATATTTATAGTTATAGCCAGAATACTCACGTAACGCCTCAGCATCACTATTAGTCACACTACTACGCGTTTTTTCAAGAAAACCCGGATTCTTATTTGTAAAATCATCAATACTAGCATATTCCGCAAAACTACGCCCCAACATATCTTCGACATAGGACTTAAGCTTCTCCTTATTACCATATCTGTCGATCGTTCTCAGCATAGCTTTACAGTCAAAATCGGGACTACTATCCGGCAGCTCAACTTTTACCTCCTTTTCGGCGCCCTTGCCGCCAGAAAACTCTACGTCGTCGAATAAAGACTCTTTTAGCCACGGATTCTCGCCATCCGACGAACTTTTCTCATACTTCTCCATATCGCTATTTTATAATAAAAATATGGCACAGTTATATTTTCGCTACGGCGCAATGGGATGCGGCAAGACCATGCAACTATTGCAAGTAGCTTTCAATTACGAAGAACGCGGATTAAAAGTATGCGTTATCAAGGCTAAGACTGACACAAAAAACGGTAATAAACTACTGACCCGCATCGGCCCAGAGCGAGAAACAAACTTCACGTTTTCAAAACGCGACAATATCTATGAAAGAATTTCAAAAAACTACTGCAACGTCGACTGCATTCTGGTCGACGAGGCCCAATTCTTAACGCCCAAACAAGTCGACCAGCTCATGGAAATCGTCGTCAAATTAGATATTCCGGTCATCTGTTATGGTTTGCGGCTCAATTTTCGCCGCGACGACAGCGGCTTCGAAGGAGCTACCAGACTGCTACAGCTCGCGCATAAAATTGAAGAGCTAAAAACCATTTGCAAATGTGGGCGCAAAGCTACTCTAAGTTGCCGTTTTCTAAACGACAAACTTGTTACAGACGGTCCAGACATCCTAATCGATGATGGCAAAAATAAAATCAGCTACCGCGCTATTTGCAACCACCGTTATTATAAGTTAAAAGAGGAGCAATAATGTACATCGTCATCGAAGGACAAGACGCAACCGGCAAATCCACTCAGGTCGAGCTGCTCGCCGAACACCTACGCAAAACCGGCAAGCCCGTTATTACTATGCACGAGCCAGACGGCGAATTAGAGTCTGCACATAAACTACGCCAAATCATAAAAGATAAAAATAATAATTTCGAACCCATGACACATGTTTTACTCTTTACGGCGGCGCGCGAAGAACTATGGCGCAAACTCGCCGAACCAGTGCTACGTGAGGGTGGCTATGTCGTTTCCGCGCGCAACTGGTGGTCAACACTCGCATACCAAGGTTACGGCGACGGTATCAGTAAAAGCAAAATCATCCGCATCACTAAAGAAGCTATGCCAGAACGCTACGTAAAACCAGACAAAAGCGCCATCCTTACGCTTCCAGACGATATTCGCCTCAAGCGCCAAACCGGCCGCGATGATAACTCCAAAAATGACACTTTCGAATCAAAGCCACTCGACTATCAGCATAAAGTTGATAGTGCTTATCTCCATATCGCCAAAGATTTCAATATTCCAACCCTCGACGCCAGTGGCCAAATTGACGACATTCAAACCAAACTACTAGAGATTTTCGGGTTATAATGCACGATTCCTGGAAACCGATACTACAAAAGGAATTTAATCAAGCCTATTTCAAGGACCTATCCGCATTTTTGCATGACGCTTATCAAAATAAGCAAATCTTCCCGCCCAAACAACAAGTGTTTTCCGCCTTCACGACCGATTTAAGCCAAGTTAAAGTTGTCATTATCGGGCAAGATCCATATCACGACGTTGGGCAGGCACATGGTCTAGCTTTTTCTGTCCGTAACGGCGTCAAAATTCCGCCGTCATTACAGAATATTTTTAAGGAAATTCATGCTGAAACTGACGCGCCGATCCCAGACACGGGAAACCTCCAACGCTGGGCCGATCAAGGCGTGTTGCTGCTCAATAACGTCCTTACCGTCGAAGCGCACCGCGCTGGTAGCCATCGTGGTAAAGGCTGGGAAACTTTTACCGAACACATCATTAAATACCTCAATGAGCACTGCGATCATCTTGTCTTCCTACTCTGGGGACGTGACGCACGGAATAAAGCTCAACTCATAGACAAAGCAAAACATCTCGTACTAGAATCCGCCCACCCATCGCCGCTCTCTGCGCATAACGGCTTTTTCGGGAACAATCATTTCATCAAATGTAATGAGCAACTCAAAACATGGAATAAGCCGGAAATAAAATGGTGACGAAATCGCTACATTATTTCGCTCGTAAATAGAGAGCACATCAATAAAATTTGCAAGATTGCCTCCAGAGCCACCGCAAATAACCTTGTCTACGACTAGGACTATTACGCATATTAACCGAAGATAAAAAAGCTCAAGCATTAGATTTTTACTAAAAATAGTATAAAACTATTGACAAAATAGCTAAGATATGATACAATCAAAATATTGAGCTTACGAACTCCGCAAATTGGTTCGCAAGTATTCAAAGTATAATAAAGAAAGGAGCGAAGGCTTCTTGAGCAGAAAATCTATTCACCGCAACCTGGCCAGTTCAGTGAGAAGATACGGTCTCAAACCGCCATTCTTCTAGCTGAACCCAGTCGGCAAACCTAAGGCGACCCGACTGGGATATCAATGGCGAATTTAAATAGGAAGGAGGGAATGGATTGTTCAAACGCAGCATATCGGAGATATTCATCTCAGAGTCCTACTGGTTCACCCGCGAAGCACAGGTGCTCACAGCAGCACAGAAGCGCATGTCTGAACAGGCATATCTGAGACGAATATTGCGACTTTCGGCCTTCGGCAACAACGCCGATACAACCACGGCTGAAGCACCGACGAGCTGGAGATGCGGCATTCCGCCATATTACTAGCTCAAACTCCCGATCGCAGCGGAAGATCATGGTAAAGCTACACCATAAAAGAGGAGTATAAATAATCTTTTTAAAAGTAGCCCCCGCCCCGCATGGGCAAACCGCTACCTAGCGGCTAACCCCGGAACTATCGGTTCCGGGGAATTTTTTATTAAAATATAAGCAATGTGGACGACGAAATAAACATTATTAAGAAAGCCAGCCTTAATGTGAAATGCCGGGCGGCCGCACGATCGAGGGCATCGAAGGACTATTTTTTCATATTTTACGCAAAATCCTATTGACTTTTTGTCAAAAGTGTGCTAATATATAGACATAGGTTAACCACACGCAGATGCATCGCTACCAAGCGATGCATTTCCGTTTTCTGGGGATTATTCTTTTTATTATTCACAAGTATTTCGCAGTCTATATAAGTCTTTTCCACGCTATTATTCTGCTAAAAATACCAGTTTTCAAGACTAGCACAAGCATATTTAGCCGCGCTATAATTAAACCACGATAACACACTTCGGTCACTGTTATCGAAATGCGCATCGTCGCCAGCATTCGTCATTGTGCAGGCGGCACCGAGCCGAAAACCATGGCTCACATAAATGACTCCCAATTTTAATCAAAATCAAGGAGTAATTTATGAAAAATATTAACAACCAAGCACCAAAAGGCGAGAAAG
>CAMHRH010000065.1 GCA_946187605.1 uncultured Candidatus Saccharibacteria bacterium | reverse complement strand
GTACTAGTTGTGAACCGGCTGGCGCCACCAAGAGCCAGAAGCTAAAGTGGGATGCGGTATTGTATGACGAATACGGAAATAATTACAGTGCTCCTGTCGCAGCAGTACTCATTTTTAGAACTCCGCGGACGGGTGCCATCCGCACTTATAGGTTTGATGAATCTGGCACTGACCGCATTGATATAAAAAACCTCGGGTCAGTTATGGAAACAGCCAGCTCCTCGACAAATTTATATACGTATTTAACTAATAGCGAAGGCGAAGCTCGTTTTAATTCTGGAGATGTGAAAATCTGCGTCGACAGTAATGGTGCCGAGAGCTATGCGAACAACCGCCGCATGATTATTATTCATAAGAATGCTCAATCGCAAACCGACATAGAACTAGTCGATATGGATGGAGATGAACAATGTCTGTACTAAGAAAAGGTGACACGCTCATAGAGGTTATGCTTTCTATATCTATTTTTGCATTTGTTGCGCTCTTAGCAATCAATATGATGAATGATGGCATGAATACTGCGCAGCGCACACTCGAAGCGACAATGGCGCGCAACGAAATGGCGGCGCAAGCCGATGCGTTGCGCTACGTGCATAACGGCTACGTCAGCCAATTCCAAGGAAAAGGTGGCTTTACTGGCATTTGGAGTCAAATCGAAAACCGAATTATAACGGCTGGCAGTTCTGTAAATGACGATAACGATTTTAATGTAAATAATATCGATAATTGCAGCGAAGTCTATAATGATGGCACTAGCAACCCTCCGATTAAAAAGTATAAGGCATTTATATTGAATCCGCGCCTATTATTGCCGGAATATGTCGGCGGCAAGAATGTTACTAAATACCTAGGGAAAGACTACAGCGACATCAGTAATCTCGCCATTAACACGAGCAATCTCTCGGAAACTGATTTATATCCGCGACTTAGATATGAAGCAATTGTGAATGACGGCAGCGAGCCCGACGACAACCTAAAAGAAGAGAATGGCTATCTATACATGTCATTAGCGTCGGCTGACGGTATATGGATTAATGGAGTGAGAGAGTCTAGCGCTACGTCTTCATCGTATTATGATTTTTATGTCCGTACTTGCTGGCAAGCTGCTGGGGTGCGTGCTCCATCGACAATTACCACAATCGTCAGATTGTATAATCCGAGAGGAGTATAAAATGAAGCAAAAAAGCAAAAAAGCCTTTACGATCATAGAGCTCATGCTAGCTATGTCGTTTCTTGCCACAATGCTTCTAGGCATTGCGTCGCTCGTAATTCGTATTACGAATATTTATCAGAAAGGGCTATCTATGAGGGCGATTAACTCTACGGGCAAGGAAATAATTTCAGATTTAGGACGCTCGATTGGTAGCTCCGCAACATCGCTAAAAGTCAATCCAGAACCAGCGAGTAATGAGGTGACTAGGAGTGATGTAGACAAAAAAATGAATGAATACTACTATCAAGTCTTAGTACCTGGGTCGACAAAACAGACTAGTGGAACATTCTGCACGGGGCGTTATAGTTATATTTGGAACACCCCTGAGAGTCTTACTGATGTGATGGGCAAGGAAATGGGCAAGATTGGTTATAAGAACAAGAATAACGCAATAATATACCCTAGATTTGCTCGTATTCCAGACACTGAGCGTCTCGCTTGCAAGATAGATGATTATATCTCCGACCCCGACGCTGTAGAAAACATAAAGAAAGTCAGTGGTGATAGGTATGTTATAGCGCATGACGCGCCTTACTTCGATGAATCCGATGTGTATTCTATCGTTAATAAGGATGAATCCAATCTAGCCGTATATGACTTTACTGTTACGCCTGCGGTTCAGAATGAGGATACGGGCGAAATATTCTACTCGGGGTCATTTATTTTGGCGACTATCCGCGGCGGCGTAAATATTATGGCTAATGGCGACTATTGTACTGGCACCACTGGTGGCTCCGGTGAAACTAGTGATTTTTCTAAGAATGACTTTGAATACTGTGCTGTCAATAAATTTAATTTCTCCGCTCGCGCAACCGGCGATTCGAGCCAGAAAGGAGATAGAAGATGATGGACTATAAAAAAGGTGAATGCGCTAAAACAAAAAAGGGCGCCGCAGCAATCTATATTGTTATATTCACGACAACGCTGCTGAGCATCATTGCTCTAAGCTTTGTGCGAATTATGATGTCTGAGTCGATGCGCACTACGAACTATAGCCTTTCGCAGTCGGCCTACGATTCTGCACTAGCAGGAGTAGAAGACGCGAAGATTGCACTCTTGCGGTATCAGGATTGCATAGATAAGGGCGGTAGTAGCGTTGGCGGTGGCTGTGCTAACTACTACGAGACGGATGTGTCGACTGGCGCTAGTGCACCTGTTAACCTATCTAGTCTAGGCTGCGATGTTGTCCGTAAACTATTAACCGGCAGCAGTGATAAAGGTGAGCAGATTATATCAACCGGCAATAAAGTTGGTTCGACATTCGACCAAGCTTATACCTGCGTAAAGATTGAGACCGATACGGATGACTTCGTCACGTCATTAAGCGAGTCTCGTCCAGTTGAACTCGTTCCGCTAAGGACTAAAAATCAGACCGAACAGAATCGCATTAAAAAGATTCAAGTTGAATGGTTTTCACATGAGAATTACGCTGCCGTATCTAATAGTAGTGGTAGTTTAAACTCCGGTTACTTCGGCAATGGCATTAACGGTGTTAGCAATAGCCTAACTGGCAATCAGGGTACTAACAAGGGTGAGTACAATACAAGTATCACATATAAGGGCAATAATAAGTTCGAAGCCGGATCGATTATGGTTCCGCCGGCTATGCAGCTCAGTTATTATCAGACCGGTCCAACATTCTCGCTTGGCGATCTTTACTCGAGCGATACGGCGAGTGGCGTATCTAATCGTGGCACGCTATTGTTGGCGCCTTCATCTGACGGCGTAAACTCATCGGACGCGAGCAAGTTCACCTACTCTGCAAACAAAAGTTTCAACGTGCCAATTAACGTAAAATGCAGCGATACTGACGGCAGCGGCGGCGTCAAGGAGTACTCTTGCTCATTTGTAATGGAAATAACTGATGCTATAGGCGCTACAGCAGACGTAAAGCGTAATATGAGCACAAACTTCCTGTTACTCAGCTTGCCGTATAATGCGCCAGAAACAGATGTTCGCATATCTATGCTTGATGCTAGCGATAATATTATCCAATTCGCAAATGTTGAGCCGAAGGTCGACTCGACGGGCCGTGCTAATGACTTATTCCGTCGCGTCGAGGCTAGGGTAAAACTGTATGATGATAGCTTTGCAATTCCTAATTATGCGCTCGCGAGCACAGGCAACGGCGACAATGCGACGATTAGAAAAAATTTCTATGTTGCTCCCGGTTGTGAAAAGCGGGAATCGGTATTCGATAATGTTGACTATAAAGTAGTTGAGAAAAAAGAAAGCTGCAATAACTCAGGTGAAGTGAAGCAAAGCGGCTTCTAATACTTAATCCCCTCTAGCCCATCTTCGCTCTCAATAACATCCAAATCGATATACTTCTCGTCGCCATTATAGCCATCAAGTAGGCCACGATCATTGTATTGCCAAATTGTCCACGCATCTTTGTTGTCTAACTTTGTCGGATAATATACATTTCGCACCCAGCGAGGATATCCGCCAAAGTCGTCACGTAGATACGTCTCATAAAAATCATCGCGTGCATAGATTAGCGGGCGCGTCGCATAAGTATCCTCGATAGTGGCTAGAAAGTCGGACAACTCGCGCACGACATCGTCCTTCTTTGGTAATGTCTTTTGCCAATCTCCGTAGAGCTCAATATCTACTGCCGGGATTAAACGGCCAGAAAGGTCGTCGCCTATCGTATTGACGAAATTCTCGGCCTGCGTTTTGCCGGCGCTGTCAAAAGAGAAGAAATGGTATGCGCCCGACAGGACATTTGTATTTGCGGCGTTTACCCAGTTATCGGCGAATCTCGAATCCTGATAGCTGCTGCCCTCGGTGGCTTTTATATAAGCAAATCGAATTCCTTGTTCAGCCAACCGATTAAAGTCAACAGTTCCCTGATAAGAAGAGACATCTACGCCGCGAATATTACTGTCATCCAAAAACCAATCATTAATAAAAATAACCTTATTGCGCACGCCAAAATAAAACAGTACCGCACCGCCACCAAGAATTGCTAAAACAATTGTCGGAATCAAAACCCCTCTGATAGGATGTTTCATCCTTATAGTATATCGAAAAAATTACCGTAAACAAAATCACAAGAGCAACAAAAAGACCGCAAAAGCGGCAAATAGTATGGTGCCCGCGACTGGAGTTGAACCAGCACGCCCGTAAAGGCACTAGCACCTGAAGCTAGCGCGTCTGCCAATTCCGCCACGCCGGCAATGGCTATATTATAGCACAGCCAAAAACGGCGCTGCCGCAAATGCTATCTGTTATAATATATCCATGCCTCC
>CAMHRH010000064.1 GCA_946187605.1 uncultured Candidatus Saccharibacteria bacterium | reverse complement strand
AAACGGCCGGGTTATTCTTACTCATCTTCTCCTTTGTCGCGATTATTACTTCCGTATCGATACATTTCGATTCCGCGCGAAACAATCATTTCAATATTCCATTCCGCAAAGAGCTCGAGCTTACTAAGCGTGTTATTGAGCTTACTGAGATTCTCATCAATTGCTCCACGGTTTTCAAGATACTCAGCCTCACGAATCGCCCGCACGAACCTATCAATACGCTCAGTCTCGGAAAGCAGCATCCCAAACACCCATAATATGCCATGAATCTCAGTTTCCTCCTCGTTCATTTTTGCGGCTTTTATTAAGATGTGCCTCGTGCTAAAGCTGTTTAACGAATTAATCGCATAATCCCAGTTATAGCTCAAGTCGAGGATATTCATTTTGAGCCGCGACATCTTAATAAAATCGATCTGATCGTCGCAAAGACTAAGCGCTCGTTCGCCAAGCTCTTGCGCCTTAGTGACGATTCCTTCAGGCATTGCATAGTTTTTAATGCTATTCATCCTACAACCTCTTTTCAAGATGGGCACAGAAAAAGACTTTTAAAATCTTTAAGGTGCATTTTCCAGATTCCAGCAAAAAGCCGCAATCAGACACGTATTTTTCTATTATACCATAGATATCAATAAAAGTCAATAAATGCTCGGCCTAGTCCAACAAAAGAGTATATAATATACCTATGAAATTAATCATCGGTTTCGGTAATCCAGGCAACAAGTACAACTTCACGCGTCATAATTTTGGCTTCCTGGCGCTCGACTTTTATGCAAAAATCCACAAACTTGATTGGCTTGAAAAACCACGCTGGAACGCCATCGTCGCCAAAGACGAAGAACATGATTTCCTACTCGTAAAACCTCAGACCTTTTATAATAACCAAGGCGTCTGCGTCAAGGCTATCTGCGCTTTCTACAAAGTCCCACCGCAAGACATTCTTGTATTATGCGACGATTTTAATTTGCCTTTTGGAAAATTACGCTTTCGCGAACGGGGAAGCGCTGGCGGCAACAACGGCCTCAAATCCGTCATCGCGCATCTCGGCGAAGATTTTCCGCGCCTCCGTCTTGGCAGTGGCAATGATCAGCTCCGCAGTCGCATCGGCGACGTCGATTTCGTCTTGTCGAAATTCACCGACGCCGAACGCGAACAGCTCCCAAACATCCTTCGCGAAATTGCAAATTTTATGTCAGAATATTAAATATTGCACCTTTTTATAACATCTTTTTACAAAATAACAATAAGCGGAATCACCCCTGTAAAAACACCATAAACAGGTATGAAAATCCGCCAAAAATCTATTGATTTTATAAAAAAGTGTGCAAAAAGTATTGACTTTTATGCAAATAGGTGCTACAATCAGAATAGTTTTAGCCGAAAGGCTAAGTACTGCACCTAAATAATCTATAACTTTGTTAAAACTTCGGTTTTAACAATTGTTGCGTGCTATAGAAACGCATTCAGCCTTCAAATTTCTCCTATATAGTTTGAAGTGAATAAGTATTACCTCCACTTAGAATGATTGTTTCTATGGCTAGCAACCCCTTTAAACCGGCGGACCCCATTTGTGTGAGGTGGGTCGCGCTTCCGTCTTCCGGTACCAAACGAGGTGTGTTTAAAGGGTCAAATAGCCCCAGGTGATGCCCACCCTTACCTGGGGCTTTTTGATGGCAAAAAATAGTAACCTTACTTATCCGCCAATAAATCAGACTTATAATCTAGCCCGTTCGTATAATTAACAATCTCCACCTGCGGCATCGCATCGAGCAGGGAAATGACTGCCATGTCCGTCTCGGAATTTTCCATCGAAGCCTTCTTTTTTGCAGCGTGCGACTCGACATGCAAATGACTATAAACAATACGCGAAATACCAGCTTGCATTAGGTGACGCAGACAATCGACGCAAGGCGCATATTTCGTATAAAGCGTGCAACCAGCGAGGCTACGCTGCGCAAAAATCAATGCGTTCATTTCGCCATGAATCACATGATAATATTTCATTGGCCGCTCCGTCATCGTCAACTTTGACTCGTCGGCGCCTTGTATAAGGCCATTATAGCCAAACGACACCGGTCGATGTTTCTCGTCAACAATCACGCAACCAGTCTTCGTTGATGGATCCTTCGAACGTAAAGAAACAGTATCAGCTATTTTTAAAAAATATTCGTCCCAATTCATCTAATATCTCGCTTTATTACATATAGTATATGATACTATATAACAATATGGGCAAAAATCTCGTAATCGTAGAGTCTCCAGCGAAAGCACATACTATCGAGAAGTATCTCGGTAACGATTTTCAAGTGCTCGCCTCTGTGGGGCATATCCGCAAAGACACTAAGGTCGACAAAAATACTTTTGACGTTACTTACGAAATCGACCCAGGCCACAAAAGCGTCATCGCAGAACTCAAAAAAGCCGCTAAAACCGCCGACAAAATCTGGCTAGCAACGGATGAAGACCGCGAAGGAGAGGCAATATCCTGGCATCTTTGCGAAGTTTTAAAGCTACCAAAAGACACTGCCCGCATTACTTTTCACGAAATTACTAAAACAGCCCTCGAGGCCGCTATTAAAACGCCACGTACCGTCGATATGGACATGGTTGCCAGCCAACAAGCGCGCCAAACTCTCGATATGCTCGTCGGCTTTGACCTTTCCGGTGTCGTCCGCAAAAAAGTCCCGGGCGCCATCTCGGCTGGTCGCGTTCAGAGCCCAGCATTACGCCTAATCGTTGAGCGCGAACAGGCTATCGAAAAGTTCGCCAGCAAATACAGCTACAAAGTTAGCGGCGATTTTGGCTTTGCAACCACTCTTAATCACGAATTTGATAATGAAAACAGCGTCAAAGACTTTTTGAGTAGACTAATAAACGCAGATTTTACTGTTTCGGCCGTCGAAACAGCACCAGGCGAACGCAAGCCGTCGCCGCCATTTACGACCGCTTCTATGCAGATTGAAGCCAACTCTAAGCTCGGCTTTTCGACTCGCACCACCATGCAGGCCGCTCAGGCACTCTACCAAGCTGGCCATATTACTTACCATCGTACCGATAGCCTCAATCTTAGCAAACAAGCTATCGCGAGCATGTCGAGCTATATCGAAGAGAAGTTTGGCAAAAACTACGTCAAGACTCGTAATTTCAAGACCAAATCCGCTGGCGCACAAGAGGCACACGAGGCAATCCGCCCAACCAACATCGCTACCGAAGTCGCCGGCAAAAACGATTACGAAAAGCGCCTCTACGCTCTAATCCGCTCACGCGCACTCGCTACGCAAATGGCTGACGCGAAACTAGAGAAAACCACTGTCAAAATTTCAACCCCAACCGAATATGTTTTTGAAGGCAAAGGTGAAGTTATTACTTTTGATGGTTTTCTAAAAGTCTATGGACGCTTCAAAGATAGCGAGTTGCCAAAACTATCCATCGGCGACAAGCTTACCGCCGCAAGCATCATAGCTAAACAATCTTTCGCTAAGCCGCCTGCGCGCTATACCGAAGGCTCACTTGTCAAAAAACTAGAAGAGCTCGGTATCGGCCGCCCATCGACCTACGCTACAATCATGACCGCAATTCAAGCACGCGGATATGTCGAAAAAGGGGAGAGCGAAGGCGAAGAACGCCAAGTCAGACAATTCAAACTCGAAAATAACCAGATTACCGAAGAGGAAATCACAGAAAAATATGGCGCGAACAAAGGGAAATTACTGCCAACGCCAATCGGCGAACTAATTGCCGGATTCCTTGTCGACCATTTTAAGAATATCGTCGATTATAAGTTTACAGCCAGCATCGAAAAAGACCTTGATCTAATCGCCGAGGCCAAACTCGACCGCGTCAAGATGCTCCGCGATTTCTATGGGCCATTCAATGACGAAGTGCTTGCTAGCGAGGGCATCGAACGCTACAATAACGCCCGTCTTTTAGGGCACGACCCGGAAACCGGTAAAGCTATCTATGCAAAAGTTGGCAAAAATGGCGGTTTTATCCAGCTCGGCGAAAATGAAAAAGAAACTGGCGAAAAACCGCGCTTCGCGCCATTACCGAAGCGCAAGTCTGTCAAAACGGTCACTCTTGAACAAGCAATTAAGCAACTCGCGTTGCCGCAACTACCACGCGCGCTCGGAAAAGCTGCCGATGGCGCTGAAATAATTGCAGCCGCCGGCCCATTCGGCCCATATCTAAAGGCCGGAAAATATAATATCCCACTCAAAGATTTCGATCCATACACGATAACACTAGAAGACGCCGAGCCACTCTATGAGGCAAAACGCGACTCCTATATTGCCGATTGGGGCGAAATTCAAATCATAAATGGCGCCTACGGTCCATACGTCAAAGGCCCAGGACGTCGTAATTTCGTACGTATACCAAAAGACGTTGATCCAAAAACCGTCACAAAAGAGCAGGCTGAAGAATATCTTGCGAATAAGCCAAAGAAAGCTACGCGCCGACCGACGAAACGCACAAAGACAAGTAAAACAAAAAAAT
>CAMHRH010000063.1 GCA_946187605.1 uncultured Candidatus Saccharibacteria bacterium | reverse complement strand
GAACATGAGTACTGTACGAGCGAGAAATCCGCACGCTACACTACTATGCAGACATCCGCACTCGAGCAAGAAATCTATGAAAAATGGATTGCGAAATTTGAGGGTTTGATTACAAAACAATATCCACAACTCGCTGACACGATAGTTCATAAACTCGCACTCGAGAATGCCAGATATTTCATATCGGTATTTACACCCGCAACGACAATGGGATACACGGTCAATTTGCGCCAGGCCAACTATATCATAAACTGGTGCATAGAGCTCGCAAAACGCGCAGACGAAAGCTCATTCTTCGAACAACTCGCCCCCCACTTAACCGAGCTCGCAGAGCTACTTAGTGAACTAGTCGGCGTCGATAATCTCTCAGACGGAAAAGGTCGCAGCTTCTCGCTGTTTTCTGATCGATTCCGCAAACAGGAATTCGGCGAAACTTATAGCGTAAACTACAAAGGTACATTCTCGCAGTTGGCGCAGGCGCAAAGACACCGCTCGCTCACCTATGAGATGATACCGCCAACTCTAGAGGATATTAAGTTTTACGTGCCGCCTATCATTCATGACTTAAACACGCATACCGAATATATAGACGACATGAAGAAGCTGGCCGGGCAATTCCCGCAAGGCACAATAATATCCATTAATGAGCGAGGAACAGCCGAGGCTTTTGCGCTAAAATGCCACGAACGCCTTTGCGGTGCCGCTCAAAGAGAGATATGTATTCGCACAAAGAATACACTTGATACATACCTCGAAGCTGTAGATCCTAAGGCAAAGCATCACGGCATGTCGAAAGTATACTCCGAACCAAATCCAGACATATATAATATGCTTAAGGCCTACGAGGACAAAACGAAATGTCAATTCGGATTCTACAAATGCGACCGTCCATGTCCACTGGGACCCGCAATGGCATACGAACGCTTAATCTAACCAGCAAAAAGCCCGGCTTATGCAGTCGGGCTATTTTTTTAGTAAAGTCGGCGACGGAATGCAAGTTCGCAGGAACTCGTATATTCACACTCTTTCCGATATCTGTCATGGTACTGCCAGACAAGAAGCGCAAGCTCGGCGGGGCTCATCGATTGCTCCATTAACTGGGGATTGAAATCAACAAACTCCGGCTTTATCTGCTCGTCCTGGATATATAAACCGGTCGAAGCGAAGTTCTGCCGCAAGCTTTCTCCCTTGGAAAAAATCGTCGAAATGTTGCCAGCATCAAAAGACTTTACGTAATTAGCAAAGCTCTTGTCCGTAAGCGCCTCTAGGTATTCCGGCGGATATATCGAAACCACGCGCAAAACCGCATCGAGTACAGCCTGAATCTTCTTTGGGTCGTCATTTACTTTACTCTTAATGTACTCTTCCAGCATACTGGAGCCTCCTTTATTGCTTAGTGCATAATCAAAGTCATGAACTAGCAAATATATTATATAATAATATAACTATACAGTCAATATAAATTGACAACTACGGCCCAAAGTGGCAAAATAGCAATCAAGGGGGATTTTTTTATTTCCAAAGCACATTAAAAGAAATCTAGATATTAGCCGAAAATCGAAAGGAGCATGACTATGAGCAAAAAGAATTTTGATTTCGCTAATATGAGCGGATATCAACTCGAAAAGGCGAACCTTAGAGGAGGAATGGTCGATATCGCAAAACTGATAAAGGACGAGTTTTCCGACATCGTATCGACAGAAACACTCCAACAAATCCGAGGCAACAAACAATCTGTGCAGGTTTTCGAAGAATGGCTAAAGACAAACATCGACACAGAGGACGCAAAGCTAATCCGAATATTCTATGGCAAGAAAAAAATGAGCGATATTGATACACTTTTTGACAGCGACATGGCATGGGAAACCGCTGAAGAAAATGAAAAGCAATACAACGAACTCATGGACCAAATTCGACACTCGCTTGACTGCGGAGGATTACTGAAGGCATTAGTAGGAGCATAGGAGAATCTCGGCAAAATATCTAGATTTTTACCGCCCGCCCCCAAAAGGCGGGCATTTTCTTGCTAAAAGTCATCATATGTGGTAAAATACCGAAGATATTATTAACATAAGGGAACGCAATGAGTCGTATCGGAAAACTACCTGTAGAGGTACCTGCAGGCGTGACAATTACGGTCGGCGACAAGGATATTACTGTCGCTGGTCCAAAAGGCACGCTAACGGTTCCTATCCAGGCCAATACCACGACGAAAGTCGAAGGTAATCAAATTATTGTTACGCGCATCGATGACGAACCAAAGTCACGTGCTTGGCATGGTCTTCAGCGCGCGCTCATCAACAACGCTGTTGTTGGTGTAACCAAAGGTTTCGAAAAGAAACTCGAAATCAATGGTGTTGGTTTCCGCCTAAGCGGTGGACCAAAAGAAATTGAAATGGCTCTCGGCTTCAGCCATCCAGTCAAGTACAAAGCTCCAGAAGGCATTGAGCTTAAGACTGACAAGATGACTATTACTGTCTCTGGCATCGACAAACAACAGGTTGGCCAGGTCGCAGCTGAGATTCGCGCACTTAAGAAGCCAGAACCATACAAGGGCAAAGGCATTAAGTACGTAGACGAAGTTATCATTCGTAAAGCCGGTAAGGCAGGGAAGAAATAAACCATGAAAGCAGATTTTAGAGCGAATCGCACTCGTGCAAAGATTCACGGCACTGCTGAACGCCCACGCCTTAGCGTAAATATCAGCAACATGCATATCACCGCTCAGATTATTGACGACGATAAAGGTGTTACGCTCGCCTACGCAACTACCGTCGGTAGCAAGCAAAAAGGCAGCAAGTCCGAACTCGCCGCATATGTCGGTAGTGAAATTGCAAAGAAAGCAAAGAAAGCCAAGATTACGAAGGTCGTCTTCGATCGCGGCTCTCGCCTTTATGCAGGACGCATGAGCAGCCTCGCTGATGCCGCCCGCAAGGAAGGATTGGAGTTCTAGTATGGAAAACAAGCAACCAAGAGTAATCAATAAGTCTGGCACTACCAAACTCACCGACGAGGCTGCCGCAGCAAAAGAAGCACGCGCAGAACGCGAATTCCGCGGTCGCCGTCGCGACAACCGCCGCAATCGCCGCGCCGCCGAGGAAGGTAAGAAAGAATTTGATTCCGTAAATATTTCAATTAATCGCGTATCACGCACCGTCGCTGGCGGTCGCCGCATGCGCTTCCAGGCCCTCGTTGCCGTTGGCGATCATAAGAACCGCATCGGCGTCGGCCTCGCAAAAGGCAATGATGTCACTAGCGCCGTTCAAAAAGCCGAACGCCGCGCTAAGAAAAACATGATTACCTTCAATATGAACAAAGACACTATTTGCCACGAAGTCGAGACCAAAGTTACTGGCGCACATGTGCTCATGAAACCTGCCGCTCCAGGTACTGGTATTATCGCTGGCGGCGTAGTCCGTTCAATCATTGGTCTAACTGGCATTAAGAACTTAATCAGCAAATCCCTCGGTTCGACTAACAAAGCGAATATTGCTTACGCAGTCATCGAAGGTCTTCGCCAACAAGTTCCAAAAGCCGAATGGAATGGTAGCAATAAAGCAGAAAAGGCCGAAAAGCCAGCCAAGTCTACCAAAAAGGAGACTAAGTAATGAAATACAATGAATTAGTCGTAAGCAAGAATCAAGACCGCAAACGCGTCGGCCGCGGCATCTCAGCTGGCCAAGGTAAAACTGCTGGCCGCGGTACTAAAGGCCAGAAATCTCGTACCGGTCATCATAAGCTCCCAGCTACTTTCATGGGCGGCCAGCGCGCTATGATGCAAGCTGTCCCGAAGATGAAGGGCTTTAAGTCGATTCACGAAAAAGCTCAGGTCGTCTATACGGATGCCCTAAATGAGCTTAGCGGCAAAGTAGATAATTTCATCCTTGCCGACAAAAACCTCATCGAAAATCCATATGCCAAGGTTAAGGTCATCATGCGCGATGAGCTAAAAGCAAAAATCGAACTCGAAACCCAGTTTGCTAGCAAAACTGCCATCGAGGCAATCAAAAAGGCCGGCGGTAGCTTCAAAAAAGTCGCTGTTCCAGCTCGCCAGAAGCAGAACAAAGAAGATAAATAATACTTCTTCATAAAAAAATGCCCCATGCGGGCATTTTTTTGTTGGCATAAACGTATAGCATAGAACCTATATTCGTGATATCATAAATAGAGTATAAACAAGAGGTATCATGAATTTTAAGACCATTTTTAAGTCCTTCAAGAATAAGGACATGCGCAAGCGCATATTGGCCGTTCTCGGAATTCTCGTAGCGTATCGTATTTTGGCGCATATTCCAGTTCCGCTCGGCGACACTCAGACTTTCCGTCAAGCAGTAGACAAACTCGTTAGCGGCACTGATCTCGGTGGCTTCATAAACCTCATCTCGGGTGGCGGTCTTACTAACCTATCGATAATCCTAGTCGGTCTTTCGCCGTACATTACTGCATCTATTGTTATGCAGCTCCTCACTAAGGCCATTCCGCGCATGGAAGAGCTCAATAAAGATGGCGAGACTGGT
>CAMHRH010000062.1 GCA_946187605.1 uncultured Candidatus Saccharibacteria bacterium | reverse complement strand
CGAAATCTTAACGAAGTCAAGTTTTACCGAGCGGCTACCAGATAGGCTGGCCATCACGTAAAACCCGAGCATTGCTAAGATAGTCTGCCATGGGAAGGTTGGTGCGAACGATGTTTGTAGGTAACTAGTCATGATTTAATTCCTCCATTTCGTTTTTAATTTGCAAACGTTTTTATCTGCCGCGCCGAGGACTTTGTCGGAGAAAAATCCTTGATGCGGCGGATAAAAACTGGAGGAATATGAATTATGAAAGAGATTTTCAGGTGCAATGGGCTAAAATTAAAGCCCATACGTTTATTTTATCACACTTTGACGAAAAAGTCAAGCGCGCTTATGTTTTGGCCGCACACGAGTTCTAGATGCGGTGAGCTCATTTTAGCACAAAAATACCACCCCGAAAGGCGGTATCTTTCTTTATAGCTGCTATTGCTGTTCGCGAAGCGACATGCCGTAGAGTTCTTTAGTGAGATTTTCAAGCTCATCAGAAACTTCGACTGGGTCCGGCTTTTCGACTAGCATCACGATAAATTTGAGTGGCGAGTTGGCTGGAATTGTACCCTGCTCGGTGTCGCCGTAGCCCATAATTGACGGAATAGTAATCTCGCGAACACCGCCGATGCGCATGCCTTCAATACCTTCAAGCCAACCCTGAATCATAGACGTACTGCCGGAGAGTGGACTCTTGAGCGATGTCGGCGAATCATTGCTATCATACGAGGAGTCAAAGATCGTCTCATCAGATAACCAACCAATATAGTAGGCGGCATATTTCGTATTATATTCAGTAACATTGCCGTCATCATCATAGCTATAGGTAAGCTTATCGCCAGAACCCTTGACGAGATCGTTCGTCTTGAGCTCATTCACGTCGGCCTTGTTATAGGCTTTGACGTTTGAACGATACTTTTTGAAAGTATCAAAGTACTTTTTCGAAAGCTCCTTGCCCCGCTCATCAACCGCTGCCTGATATTCAGCATAAAGCTCGGACCATCGATTCTGCTTTTCGCTATCGACCGCCGCTTTTTCTTCTTCGTTCGAGTAGCTCAAGACGATACCGGCATATAGCGCAAAAGTACTGCCAAGCAAGAAAAGCGCAATAATAGCGATAACGATGCGCTGCTTGACCGTAGTCTTTCGTTCTTCGTTTACAATCATTTTACCTCCGTGCCACACCCAGTTACTTTACTGATTCTAATTTCTTCATTATAGCGGAAATCTCATTCTTTGTCAGGGTCTTGTCTGGGGCGGCAAACTCGATATGAAAACTGAGATTCTTCGTGTTCTGCCCAGGTGCTTGATAGATAGAGCTTGGCGATATCTTATAGATATAGTCCGCGAGAGCATCGCGAAGCTGCGACTCAATTTCGGCATACTTGCGGTCGGCCGCAACTGTAATGGTTAGGTCGCGCAAAACGGATGGATAATCGCTCGTGCGATAGTTGCGCTTCGAGGCGCCAACTGCATTCGCGAGCAAGTTGCGCAAATCAAGTTCGAAAGCCGCAAGGCCGCGTGGAAGCTTGAAGCTGCGCGCAATCGACTGTTTAATCTCACCAAGATAACCAATAATCTTCTCGCCGGACTTAATCGTCGCAGAGCGTTTTGGCTCGTAGTATGCATTAGTATCCGAGCTGGCAAATTCAGTAATTTCATACGCAACACCGAGACTCATGAGCAAGCCTTCGAGGTATTTCTTAGCGAGGTAGTAGCTACTATTGCCAGCTTGATCGACGAGGACGAAGCCAAGTTGATGTGCGCCTCGCGGAACCTTCTCATTATCTACGCCAAGATTTTTTGGATAAACTTGGTTCATCTCAAAGAGCGCAAACTTGTCATGACCGGCACGCAAATTAGCGTAGCTTTTATCAAGTAAGCTCGGTACGATACTTTGGCGGATGCGTTGCAGTTCCGGCGAGATTGAGTTCACGATTTTATATGAATTGTCTGGGTTCTGACCAACCTTTTGCATGAGATCGCTATGAACGAAGCTATAAGTTAGGACTTCGTTAGCGCCGCGTGCGGAAAGATAATTACGAATATTGGTCTTGAGCGCGAAGAGTTCGTTTGGGTCCGCGGTAGCATGGAGCGGTAGAATTGGCGCGATATTATCAAAACCATTTAGGCGACCAACCTCCTCAATAATATCTTCAGCGATATGGATATCCGTGCGCCAGAACGGCACTTCGACAGTGATTCCTTCGCCATCAATATGGACGCGGAATTCGACATTTTCAAGCGTTCGCTTGACCTGCTCGATCGTAAAGTCGGAGCCAAGAAGATCATTGATCTGCGAAAGCGTTAAGCTGACCTCGATTGGATTCGGCGCAGCTTTTTGCGTATCGAAGAGTGCGAGTGGTTTGAGATAACGGCTGATTGATTCGGCAAAACGAAGCGCAACAGCTTTAGTCTGTCCGGCCGGCTGCCCCTTCGTGAAGCGTGTGATTGCCTCCGAGAAAATACCATGCGCCATCTGAGTTTTGCGTAGATTATAGAGACTGAAGGTAGCTGATTCGAGAATAACGCGCTTAGTATTTTCGTCAATTGCAGTATTTGCACCGCCCATAGCACCAGCTAGTGCGACTGGGACGTCGTTGCTAGTAATCACGATATCATCAGAATTCATCTCGATAGTCGTGCCATCGAGCAATTCAAGTTTCTCGCCCGGCTTCGCAGCGCGAACAATGATTTTTGGCGTCTTTGTGCCGCCAACTTTGACAAACTTATCGTAGTCAAAAGCATGAAGCGGCTGGCCGAATGCGAGCATGTTGATGTTTGTCGCATCGACGATTGGGTTAACTGGGCGCATACCGGCGCGAGCGAGCAAAGTCGCGTCGTAGTTGAGGTATGGAGTCTTATTTTCGGCGATTGACTCAAAAACGATGGCTGTATAGCGTGGGCAGAGCGCTTCATCGGTCTCAATCTCGAGTTTTACGTCTGGATTGTTCTTGAAATTCTGCTCTGGCTCGAGATACCAATCTTGTGAAACGTGTTTCTGGCCAAGAATACCAGCGACTTCCCTACGAAAACCAAGAATGCCAAAAGTATCCGGACGATGCGTAAGTGATTTATTTTCGATGTCGAGGATTTTGTCATTGATATTTTTGAATACGTCAGCGAGGCGCTGGCCAGGTTTAGCCCAGCGTGGGTCAAGCTCAACAATACCGCTATGATCATCGCCAAAATCCAATTCATCAGCACCGGCCATCATGCCATAACTGTCGTACTTTTTGAGCATTTTGCGCATGCCGATTTCGAATGGCTCGTCGGTATTATAAGTTTGCGGAACAATTGCGCCTGGAGCAATCCAAGCCGCAAGCATGCCTTCGTGCAC
The DNA here is from genome assembly GCA_946187605.1 of uncultured Candidatus Saccharibacteria bacterium. Taxonomy (GTDB): domain Bacteria; phylum Patescibacteriota; class Saccharimonadia; order Saccharimonadales; family Saccharimonadaceae; genus UBA2834. The sequence continues at coordinate 1,192 of CAMHRH010000062.1, read as the reverse complement.
GTTCGGTGCACCGCACATAACTTGGACATAGCCATTTTCATCGCGCTCGACTTTTTCGGCTTTGCCATCGTCGTCAATCTTGCAAAGATGCAGATGCGTGCCTTCGATAGCCTCGGCAGATTTTACTTCAACGGCATAAATCTTGTCATATTTATGAGTCTGGTCAATTACGCCCTCGACCTCAACGAGGCGTGCACCAATAAGCTTGACGAGGTCATCATCGGAAATGTTATCGGTCTGGAGGCCGCTCTTGAGCCAATTTAGTGAGATTAACATGCGAACTCCTTTAAGAAATCAAGTTTTGCAGATTCGAAATTACGGACATCAGTAAGTCCATAACGAAGCATGACGAGACGATCAATGCCGCCACCCCATGCGAAACCATGATATTTGGTCGGGTCGATACCGGCTGCCTTTAGGACGTTCGGGTGAATCATACCGCAACCGAGCATCTCAAGCCAACCATCGCCTTTGCCGCCAAGCGCGGCAGGTTTTTCAATCAAGAATTCGAGGCTAGGCTCAGTAAACGGAAAGTATCCTGGCTGTGTCTTGATGTTAAGTTTTTGGCCATAGTATTTTTCAAAGAATTCGCGAAGAATGCCGAGCATATTACCGAGCGTACAGTCCTCAGAAACATAAACACCCTCACACTGGTAGAAAGTATGCTCATGCGTAGCGTCAACGTCCTCGTTGCGATAAACGCGACCCGGTACGGCGACTGCGATAGCTTTACCCTCGGCAAGTTTATGTGCGTTAGCCTTGAGGACGCGGTTCTGCATAGTGCTAGTGTGCGCAGGCGGAATAAAGCCCTCCTCGGTGCGAAATGTGTCATAGCCATCGCGAGCAGGATGCCCCTTGGCAAAGTTGAGACTATCGAACATATGGTATTCATCATCGAGCTGGACCGATTCGGCAATATCGAAGCCCATGCTCTGGTAAATCGCAATAACGCGATCAAGCTCAGTCATAAGTGGATGCTTGCTGCCAAAATCTGCCGTTAAAAACTGCGGGAGTTGACCGTTAATGTCGCACGGCGCGCTAATGTCTAGCGGCTGAACGTCTTCCTGTTCGGCAGCGGCCTCGGCGGCTGCGATTTCGGCGTTTAATTGCTGTTTTTTGATGTTTAGTTCTTTGCCGAAATCTGCACGTTGGTCGGCCGGCAGGTCCTTGATTTTTGCATATTCTGCATTGA
>CAMHRH010000061.1 GCA_946187605.1 uncultured Candidatus Saccharibacteria bacterium | reverse complement strand
GAAATTGGATGGTACCGCTCCAAGGAGTTCCAATGAAAATTGGAATTTTTTTGTTCAACAAGAAAGGAGATGTGGGCATGAAATATAAATATGGTGTACGACGTCGTGCGAGCGAATACGAAAAAGCGCTCGTAGATTTTTGGAAGAAGAATAAGACTTTCGAAAAATCAGTCGACAATCGTGATGCGAAAAATTCGTATGTGTTTTATGATGGCCCTCCATTTATTACGGGTATGCCGCACCATGGGACTCTCCTTTCGTCCGTCGTGAAGGACGCCGTGCCGCGCTTTTGGACGATGAATGGCAAACATGTTGAGCGTCGTTGGGGTTGGGATTGTCATGGCTTGCCGGCCGAGAATTTTGTCGAGAAACAGCTCGGCATTACGGACCGTCGCGACATCGGTACGAAAATTTCGCTCGAGGATTATATTATTAAGGCGCGAGAGTCGATGGTGGCGAACTCTGAAACTTGGCGCGGCACGATTGATCGTATAGGTCGCTGGGTAGATTTTGACAACTGCTATCGTACTATGAATAAGGACTTCATGGAGTCGGTTTGGTGGGCTTTTAAAACTCTCTATGAAAAGGGCAAAATCTATGAGGGCGAAAAAGTTCTCATGTATGATACGAAGTTCGCGACCCCTGTTTCTAAGGCAGAGGTTACGATGGATAACGATGCATATCAGACTGTTACGGATCCGAGTGCTTTCGTGAAGTTTAAGTTGCGCAAGCCGATTAAGAGCTATCTGATGGGTATTAATAGTGCCGAGAAAGAACTGAAGAAACTTGGCGTGAAGTTTGCGAAGGACGGCAAGTATTATACGGTTGAATTAGAGCCAGGACAGATTACTGATTATGAAAAGTTTGTCGATAAGAATCTCGCCGAAGAATATTGGAATGAATATATTGCTGATGGCGTAGCGCACTTTACTTTCAAGATGAAAGGCGGCGAGCTAAAGAAGATTGTTTGGCGGCAAGGCGATGATGAAAAAGAACTACTTGCGCTCTGTGAGAAGTTTGCAGAGACAAAGTTCGAAAACGTCGAAAAGATGATTACCGACAATGAATTCTATGCCGACGTCTTCGAAAATACCTATATTCTAGCCTGGACTACTACGCCTTGGACGCTCCCAGCAAACATGGCGCTAGCTGTGTCCGAGAAGCTCGAATATGGCCTATATGACGTCGAAGGCGAAAAGATGGTTATGGCTAAGGATTTGTCCAAAAAATTGCTTGGAGAGGACGCTAAGGCCCTTAAAACGTATTCTGGAAGCGACCTTGCAGGCCTAAAATACGTACCGCTTTTCGATATGGATGATGATATCCAGAAGAACGAAAATGCACATAAGATTTGGGCGGCTGATTTCGTTTCTGCTGAAGAAGGTACCGGTATCGTCCATATCGCTCCAGCATATGGTGAAGACGACTTTGCACTTGGCAAGAAGAATGGTATTCCGACTCGCCACACGATTGATGACAATGGTTACTACTTCCCAGAGTGGGCAGAGAAGCTACACGAGCTCGGCGTCCGCGATACGGATGAGAACGGTCTTGAGGTCTGGGCGGCGAATAAGTTCATTGCAAAATGCCTCGAAGAAAAAGGCATTATCTGGAAGATTGAGTATATTAAGCACGAATATCCATTCAACCCTCGCTCGAAGCAGCGCATTATGTATCGTGCAATTCCGAGCTGGTTCTTTGATATTGAGGGCAGCAAGCCTTTGATGCTTGAGAAGAACGAGGGTATTAACTGGTTCCCAGAGCATTTGAAGCATGGTCGTTTCGCAAAGAATATTGAGCAGGCGCCAGATTGGAACTTGAGCCGCGATCGTTTCTGGGCGACGGCAATGCCGGTTTGGCGTGGCGACAAGGGCACGCTCAAGGTGGTTGGCTCTTATGATGAGCTCTATGAATTGTCCGGGGTCCGGCTTGAAGATTATCATCGTCCGTGGATTGATGCAGTTGAGTTTGATATTGATGGCGAGCATTTTACGCGCGTCGATAAGGTGCTTGATTGTTGGTTTGAGTCGGGCTCGATGCCGTTCGCGCAGATGCATTATCCGTTTGAGAATAAAGAGAAATTTGAGAAGAATTATCCGGCGGATTTTATTGTTGAATATGTTGGTCAGGTGCGTGCGTGGTTTTACTATGTACACGCCGTGAATACGGCGCTCTTTGGCGATAAAGCTTATAAGAATGTGATCACGACTGGTACGCTTGCTGGAAATGATGGGCGTAAGATGAGTAAGTCCTTGGGCAATTATACTGACCCGAATGTTTTGATGGACCAGTACTCGGCGGATGCTCTGCGCTTCTTAATGTTATCGAGTCCAGTGTTGGCCGGCGAAGATTTTGCATTGATTGATAAAGATGTGTCGGATGTGGCGCGCAAATTAACGATGGTTTGGAATGTTTACGACTTCTTTACGATGTATGCTGAGGTCGATGGATGGGAGTTCAAGGGCGAGAAATTGTCGGCACCGAAGAAGCTTGAGAATCCATTAGATAGCTGGATTGTGGCGCGACTATATCAATTAAGAAACGAAGTGACGGATGGTATGAAAAAATATAATTTGCCACTTGCGACGGCGGGAATTTTGCCATTTATTGACGATCTTTCGAACTGGTTTGTGCGCCGTAGTCGTCGCCGTTTTTGGAAGAGTGAATCTGGTAGCGATAAGGCAGAAGCATACGAGACTTTGCACTTTGTTCTAAGCTACCTTGCATTGGTTATGGCGCCGTTTACGCCGTTCCTAGCCGAAGAGCTTTGGCAGAATATGATGGGTGGTGAAAGTGTGCATTTGCAAGATTGGCCAAAAGCCGGCAAGGTTGACGAGGTTGCACTTGTGAAGATGGCAGAGTGTCGCGCGATTATTACTGAGGGACTAGCGCTTCGTATGAATCGTAATGATGAATATGGCCAGATTAAAGTGCGTCAGCCGCTTGCAAGCCTAAGCTATGGCGGCGAGAAGCTGGATGATTTTTATGAACAGATTATTGCTGAAGAAGTCAACGTAAAGAAGGTTTCTCATGGTAAGAAGCTTGAACTCGATAAGGAATTGACCGATGAACTGCGCGAAGAAGGTTTTGTCCGCGAGCTAATTCGCTTCGTGCAATCTGCGCGCAAGAAAGCTGGTCTTAATGTCGATGATAGGATAAAGCTAAGTTTATCCTGCGTAGTGCCAGATAGTTATGCTGAAGTGCTGAAGAATGAAGTGCTTGCAACGGAATTAACAAGTGATGGCAACTACGATTATGACGAGATAGTGAAAGTCGAAGGGCAGAACGTCACGATTAGCTTAGAAAAAGCTTAGCTTTAGGCGTGTTGTGATATATATTTCCACGGTCCGATTAGGGCAGTGGAAATATTTTTTGGATTTTTCAAGGGCGCATTCGCCTCTGTTTTGTTTGACATTTTCTTGAAAATAGAGCATAAGTGCTATTGACAAAAAAGCATAAGTATGATAGCATTGGGACAGTTGAGCAAGAAAAAGCGCAACACAAAAACGAAAATCAAATTCCACTTGGGTATCAGGAAGGAGACTAGCCAAAAAAATAGAAAGGAAAAACAAAAATGGCAAAATTCGAAATGAGCAGTAGTGTATTTATGATACCGGAAGAGGTAGATAATCACTATAGCGAAGAGGAGCTTGAGGCGGCTAAAAGCATGTATGCTGCTAACGATTACGAAGAAGGCATAGATACGCCGGTGAGCTATAACGAAAAGCATAAGTATTCGGCGGAATCGAACAAAGAAACAGATCGCAAAATAGCTGAGTTCAAAAAACAAAAAATCGGTAAGAGTGCTCTCGAGTACTTCAGCAGCCTCCTCGCGGCTTAAATTAACAGAGTTTTGCTATTAATGTATAGGAGATAGCTTATACGATAGAGAAATAAATATTAAAAATTAAGGAGAGAAAGCCTATAAGATAGAAAAATTATGCAACAACATTAAAAATGGAGTACAAGCCAATGTAAAGCATTGTTCGAGTTAAATTAAAAAATAGTGAGTTTCGAAAATAAATAATTAGCCAAAAGGCAAGAAAGAGGACTGTTTCGTTAATGCGAAAGTGTCCTCTTTTTGTTTGCTTTGTGAACAGGCTTGCAAAAAGGAAATGCTTATGCTAGAATGACGACAAAATAAGGTCAAAAAATAAACAGTAAATAGGAAAAAAGAGACATGCCAGGAGAGAGAGCGCCAAGAAGCGGCGAGGATGAGCGCAATGCGGAACTGATTCGCAACAAGTTGCAGAATATCAGTGACGAAGAGATAAATAAAGCAATAGACGAGCTTGTTGCTGCTGGACAGACTGAGTATAATGGGATGAGTTCGGATGATGTTATAGATATGAATAATCCGATTCCGATGCTGAGGGTGCTATATAGGATAGATAAGGCTGCTGCCAATGAAGTCGCCGAGGCAATGAATAATGGTGAAAGTGCGGTGCCAACAGTGGAGACTAATGAGGCGAGGAAGAAAAAAGAAAAAAAGAAGGCTGGCAAGGGAGCAATTAAGACGGCGGTGGTGCTAGGCTTGACCGCTGCCATTGGCGCTACTATGGCGGTTGGTGCTGTTGCGTTTAATGATAAGAGTGATATTCCTACTAGAACAGCTCCGATGGCGGAGGGTGGCGGGGATGCGCCCACTGAGAGCGGCGTAAACGGCGCCGAAAATGCTAATGGTGCTTCTGGCGAGATTAAAGACAATAAGGAGGCGGGCGAGGCTATATTGCATCGTGGCGACTATTCTTTCTACAACAATTTTGGAGAGAAGTTGACAAAG
>CAMHRH010000060.1 GCA_946187605.1 uncultured Candidatus Saccharibacteria bacterium | reverse complement strand
TTTTTGCTAAATTTTTGTTTTGGTTTGAAGAATAGTGCGGCTTTTGAAATCTGCGAATAATCTCAAAAGCTGTTTTAAGTATAAGCGTCTTTTTTAGCATTGTCAACACTTTGAATAAAAAATTTATTCACAAAATAACAGAGGTAGTTTTAGTGTTCGTTCACATTTTTCGATTTTTTTCGGATTTTTGTCTAAATCGTGATAGTGGATTTTGCTAGCCGTCTTTGTTAAAATTTAGCTATGGAAAAACGCATTTTTGGCGCGACTGATGGGATTCGTGGGAAGGTCGGCGAAGCGCCATTACGACCAAACGTTATTAAAGAACTTGGGCGTGCGATTGCGAAAAATACATATGCCAAAAAAGTGCTTTTGGGTCGCGATACGCGCGAAAGCGGCATTTGGATGGCAGAGCAAATTACGGATGGCTTGCAGAATGCTGGTGCGGAAGTAGAGAATTTTGGTATTTTGCCAACGCCGGCCATTCAGGTAATCATTAAAGATTCGGGTGAATATGACGGCGGCGTGATGTTGACTGCTTCGCATAATCCGGCGACCGACAATGGCATAAAAGTATTTGGCGCTGATGGCGATAAGATATCCGATGAGCAGGAGTTGTCAGTAGAAGCGACTTTCTTTGAGGCTGAACTGGAGGCGGATATTGATTTGCCGGAAGTGCGTTTTGTGAAGCAGACAAGCAAATCGGCGGAGAGCTACTATGAACGGGTTGCGGCTTCGCAGATAGGCGATAAAGGCTTTGAGGGCGTTAAGATTATTCTTGATGCGGCGAGTGGGGCTGGGCATGATTTTTCGCGTAAAGTATTTGAAGAGTTTGATATTGAGGTTGAGCAGATTGATCCAGAGCCGAATGGCAAAAATATAAATGACGGTTATGGCGCATTGTATCCAGAAAAGATGGCAGAGGTGGCGCGCGAGCAGGGCGTAATTGGTGTTGCGCTAGATGGAGACGCTGATCGGATTGTGCTTGCGGACGAAGATGGCCGTATTTGGGACGGTGATAGGATTGTGATTCTATTAGCTGAATATTTGAAGGCTCAAGGTGAATTGGCTGCCAATACGGTGGTTTTGACTGAATATAGTAATCTTGCAACCATAAAGTATCTTGAGGCGCAGGGGATAAGGGTCGAAAAAGTCGTATGTGGAGATCGCTATGTGGCGCAAAAATGCATAGAGTTGGGCGCTGGGCTTGGTGGTGAGTTAGCGGGGCATATTATTTATTTGCCGTGGCTAAGAGGCTCAGATGGTACTTTCATGGCGATGATGGTGCTAAGGATTGTCCAAGAAAGCGGCGGGCGTTTGGCGGATATGTGGGCAGAGTACGAGAACTCGCCATCGAAGCAATGGGGGCTGAAAGTGCGTGAAAAACGCGACCTGAATGAAGTGGCTGGTTTCAATGAAGCGGTTGCTGATGCTGAGAAGCGTTTTGATGGGAAAGGACGTGTGTTTGTGCGCTATTCTGGTACGGAAAAGAAGCTTCGAATATTAGTCGAAGGCGAAGACGCGGCGTTGGTCGATGAGGTAGGTGATGGCCTTGCGAAGATAATTGAAAAGGAGATTGGCGAATGATAGAAGTAGGAGTAGTGACGTAGTACGAGCCGGAGCTAGCGGAGGCGATGGGGAAATTGCGTCAGCAGCTGTCTAAGCGTCATGATGGCTCGCCGATTGCGCGTGAGGTTATTGAGGAACTGATCGAATCGCCGTATCACGATATTATTATCGCCGAAGACGATGGTAAGATTGTGGGCATGGCGATAGTCTCGATCGTAATGGCTACGCTAGATCGAAACGTATATATGGAAGATTTAGTCGTCAGCTCGGAATGTCGCGGCAAGGGTGTTGGCGGAAAATTACTAGACACTGTGAAAAAATGGGGGAGTGAGCATGGTTGTCGTCGTCTTGAATTTACATCGTCGAGCCGCGAAAAGAAAGTAGGCGCGAAAGGTTTTTACGAGAGCCATGGCGCAGAAATACGTCAAACGAGTGCCTACAGAGCGGAATTGAATAAATAAAATATTGTTGTAAAAATTACGGAAACAGTTTATAACCGCCAGAGATGGCGGTTTTTGGATAAAAAATGTAGTAGTATGAGACTTGACTTTTTTGCGATTATCGCTTATGCTTGAGTCAAGACTAGGTCAAAAATAAAAATAGTCGAAACCAAAAATAAAAACAAAAGATATGTGGAAGAAGTTTTTTGTAGCTAGTGTTACACTCGCTGGTATTTTTACTGTTTGCCAGGGATGCAATGTATCTGCCATTACGGATAATACGGCAACAATTACTGGTGGCGAGTGGGATATCTGTGTTGCGACGGACGGGCAGTATTCTAATTCGAACTTTGCAGCAACCATCAGCGCGACTGGCTTCAACTCGCAGATTGTTTTTGGTGATTTTGAGGATGAAAGTTGTGAGACAGTAAAACTTGCTGACGGTGATTATACGGTCCGGATTAATCTTCCAATGGGCGTTAGCGGAATGACGAAGACTATAACGGGTAATAAGGTATCATTTGACGCAACGATCGCAAATCGAAAGTACTTGAGCAGTTTTGGTATGGCTCGCCGTGCGACGGAGGCGTCGGAAGTCGCTATCTCCTTTGATGCGAATGGCGGTACGGGGGATATGCTGGCGATGGCGAACTTTGCGATAAATACAGATGCGACGTTGACGTCGAATGCTTTTAGTCGGCCCGGCTACAGATTCTCTGGATGGAATACGGCCTCGGATGGATCTGGCGCCAGTTATGATGATGGCGCGACGGTGAATTTTGATGATGGCGGCGAGGTGACATTGTATGCTCAGTGGGAGATAGTTACGGCGAGCCTTGTTGCTGGTCAGGATTTTAATATTGCCTTAAAGCAGCTGGCTGGGACGGAAGTTGGCGACGAGCCAGTGCGTCGGGATATTGACGCGAGTAGTGCTTGGACAATATATGGACTTAATGCCGATGAAGTAGATTGGCGCTCTGAAGTAGCGGATAGTAATATTGTAGAGATTAGATTTGTTAATGAGTTGCCGGAGGGGTTATCGCTAAGCGAGGCGACTAATCTTGCCGAGAGTGGATCTGAGCCGATTTATGGGTTTTATGACGACGGTGTTGTTACGATTTATGCTGAGGCCGCTAAGATTTATTTCAATGAAAATAGCTGGGCTATGTTTAGGGGCTTAACGGCTTTAACGACCATAGTTGATTCTAGCGCAATGATTGACACCTCGATGGTTGAGAATATGGGAAATATGTTTTTACAGGATGGGCAGCTAGCGGATATTAGTTTCTTGGCTGATTGGGATACGTCTAATGCGATAACGATGCATTCCATCTTTTCTATGACGGGGATTATTAGCTTGGCTGATATCGAGAAATGGGACGCCTCTAAAGTAGAGAGTTTGCATGGCGCCTTTGCGTATACTAATATCACAAACGCTGACGCGGTATTGAACTGGGATGTACGTAATGTGTGTGATATGGCGAGCGTGTTTTATCTAGATAAAGAATTGGCAGACATTAGCGGTCTAAGAAAATGGCAAACTGACAGCTTGATGGATATTGGATGGGGCTTTTGGCGTACGAAGATTTCAGACCTTTCCGCGCTTAGCGGGTTTAAGATGGGAAAGACAATAAGCATAATGAAGACCTTTGAGTTTACGAATGTTACAGATTTGAGTCCGATTGCTGGGTGGGATGTATCAAAGATAGAAAACTTCAGTTATGCGTTTAGTGGACTTCAACTTAGTAGTTTGGCGCCGTTGAGCGGATGGTCCGTAGGTAGTGCGAAGGATATGAGCTGGATGTTTGCAAGCCGCGTAATTACTGAGGAGTACCCTAATGGAGACTTTGTGGCTGAAGTGGTCGATTCGCCGATTACTGACGTGAGTGCTCTTAGTAGATGGAGCGTAAGTAATGTGACTGACTTTTGTTGGATGTTTGCCGGCTTTTCGCAAGTTGAGAGTTTCGAGGTGCTTAATGGCTGGCAAGCTTCGATTGATGCGGATATGACTAAGATGTTCGAAGAGGTGCCAGATACGACCCCGCGTCCAACTTGGTATATCGCCTGGGAAGCAACGCAGCAATAAAAATACCGCCCTTCGGGGCGGATTTTTAATGGCTTTTGAGAATCTCAAGGGAATTGAGTCGGCATAATCAAGTGGAAAATAAAGTATAGGATAAGCGAATGTAGATTAGTCATGAATAGGAAGCCAAGGCCGCAGGCGATTAGGCCGGCGAGCTTTGTTTTGTCGTAATTTTGGACGCCGCCAGCTAAGTTATCGGCGATTTTCTGATGAAACCTTACGATGAGAACTCCGGCGGCGATAACGAGTATGCCGACAAAGAACCAGACGAAGCTAAATTCCCATTTCATGTATTAGATTGTAGCATACTTATGCTTGCGCGGTTTTAGTTTTTTTAGTAAAATAAGTCTGGTAAGGGGATATAGCTCAGCTGGTTAGAGCGCGTCACTGATAATGACGAGGTCTGTGGTTCAAGTCCACATATCCCCACCATTTCAAATATGGGGCGTGCGAAGGCTTCGGTCTTTGCCGCTCCACCATCAAGACTCCCGCCTGGGAGATTTTTATTTAAATGTAATATATAATATTGTTTATGGAATGGAAATTTAGCATTGCTTGGTTCTTCATTGGCATTCTCGTAATGATCGCCGGTATTCTTACCGTTATTTATTACAGCAAAATCGCCGACATGATGCTTGGCGGTGTCAAAGACTATCAAAAAACCAAGCTCGGCGGCCTCATCATGATTGGAGTCGG
>CAMHRH010000059.1 GCA_946187605.1 uncultured Candidatus Saccharibacteria bacterium | reverse complement strand
GGACTCGCATCGTTTCGATACCTCTTGCTATTTTGCAATCAATTGCATACATATTTATCTTGTTCCAAACCGTAGTAACAGAGAGCAGTACTGGCGTTGCTACCATGACAACCGAGAGCTGGGTCCTCGCAATTACTGCCATGACCGCCGGCTCCGCTCTGCTCATGTGGCTAGGCGAATTAATCTCCGAACAAGGCATTGGCAATGGTACTTCGACAATTATTCTTTGCAGCATCATTTCCGCATTCCCGACCACATTCGCAAGCATGCTTTCTGAGCTATTCGATACGAGCCAAGGCACGCTTAGTCTATTTGGCTGGTTTAATCTGCCGGTAAACCCGCAAATGTTCTTCATTATGCTAGGACTAGGCGTCGGGCTAATAATTGTTCTCTACTTCCTCATCAAAGTCAATGAAGCGCAACGCATCATAACACTTAATTACGCAAAACGCGTACACGGCAACTCGGCATACGGTGGCATCAAATCAATCATGCCAATCAAACTTATTGCTGCTGGAGTCGTACCGGTGATCTTCGCAGTTGCCTTCTTGTCAGTGCCAGCATTCATTGGCCAGCTCATTCAGCACGGCGACGCAGGGAGCGAAATTGGCAATAATCTCGTCGAATGGTTCTCGGCACCAAGCGCATCGAAATTCGACTCATCAGTCGGCCTACAAGGTAAAGACTTCATCTATCCAAGCATCTACTTTGTGCTCGTAGTAATGTTCACCTACTTCTACACAAGCATCGTGTTCAATTCGCAAGAGATCGCGGAGAACCTTCAAAAGCAAGGAGGCTTCATTGAGGGTGTCCGACCGGGCAAAAGCACTGAAAAATACTTCAGCCGCACAGTCAATCGCCTGAATTTATTTGGCGCATTAATTCTCGGCATTATTGCAATGCTGCCATACATAACTGACTACATCTTCATTCAGACGCTCGGATATCCGCTTGGTATATCTGTATCCGGTACCGGACTTCTTATCGTAGTTACGGTTGCACTAGAGAATATTCGCCAAATCAATTCGCGCGCACTAATGGTTACCTACGACGACTTCGAATAAGAGGCTACTTGGGATGGGACTAAAAATTGATCGCAGAGCACAAAAAATCTTCCGAGCAGTCGGACTGATAATACTTGCCGCGATCATTTTTTGCTTACTCAAAATCCTAATCTGGGAGCACAGCTACTATAGCAACAAAAGCGCCGAAACACGTTCGCCGGAGCAATCAGTCATTACCGACCTCGCAGACGCACTTTCACCAAGCGAAGAAAAACCAAGCGACGAAAATATCAAGACGCATCAAACATCGCTCACCGAGCCAAAGCTGCTAACAATCCCGCGACTCGAGCTAACATCACGCGTGCAAATCACTGCCGTAAATGAACACATCTTACCAGTACCAGACAATATTTATGACGTTTGCTGGTATTCGGGTTCGAGCAGGCCTGGGCAAGGCGGAAATATCCTTATGAGCGGGATAAGCCAGGGCGAGACGAAAACTGGCGCCTTCGGTAATCTTGATAGTCTCGAAAAAGGCGATGAAATTAAAATCGAAATCGGAAAAGAAGATATTTTTACATACGAGGTTCGCGAAATAATCATCATCGACCGAAATGATGCTAAAAATCAGCTCCCAATCGCTCAGGAACGCATCGACGACAAAGAGACGCTAGCTCTCGTTGCAACCCGTCGCGCAGGCGAAGACAAAGATGCCTTTAATTCAATCATTATCGTCCGTGCGACGATAAAATAATATTTACTTTTTAGGTAAAATCTGCTAAAATCAGAACTGTAATTTATGGCTAGTCAAAAAAGATCGAAAAAGGTCGCCAATAAGGCCGATTCTTCAGCAGTATCTAATAACCGGAAGGAAGTAATTAAACTTACCGGTAAAGTTGTTGAGGCCCTTCCTGGGACTAAATTTCGCATCGAACTTGAAAACGGTCATATTATTATTGGCCACATGTCTGGTAAAATGCGCAAAAACTATATCAGGCTGGTCCCGGGGGATAAGGTGGACGTTGAGTTAACCCCTTACGATCTAACGAAGGGTAGAATCAGCTACCGCCAAAAAGATTAAATTTAATAGAAAACGCAACAAAAATCACAAATATTATTTTTGCGATATTTGCGGTTTTAGTGTTTTCAGAAAGGTAATTTTCACTTACATGAAAGTTCGTGCTAGTGTAAAGAAAATTAGCCCTGATGACATCATTGTCCGCCGTAAAGGTGTACTCCGTGTCATTAACAAGAAAAAACCTAAGAATAAACAAAGGCAGGGTTAAGCATGGCAAGAATCGCCGGTGTAACCATTCCTAACGAAAAGCAAGTGTGGATTGCACTTACTTCCGTATATGGTATTGGACGCACCACTTCTAAAGCCATCCTTGCGGAGGCTAAAATCGAGCCTACCACTCGGGTGAAAGATCTCACCGAGGCTGATGAGCAAAAACTTAACGATATTATTTCCAAATATACCGTTGAAGGTGACCTCAAACGTCTCGTGACCAACAATATTAAACGTATTAAGGATATTAATTCCTACAAGGGGCTCCGCCATAAGGCAGGTTTACCAGTCAACGGTCAGCGCACCCGCACGAATGCGCGCACTCGCAAAGGTAAAGCAATTGCAGTTGGCGGCGCACAACCAAAAGCAGCAAGTAAAACTTAGGAGTAAAATATGGCAGAAGATACAACAGTCAAGACTGCTCCTGAAGTGGAGCAAGCCGCAGCCGAAGCACCAAAGGCAGCAAAGCGTGGCAAAAAAGGCAAACGCATTGTCCAGGCCGGCGAAGTGCATATTCAGGCTACTTTCAATAACACAATCGTCAGCGTAAGCGACAAGACAGGTGGCGTCATCGCCGCTTCGTCAGCCGGCGCTAACGGATTCCGCGGTTCCAAAAAAGGTACCGCATACGCAGCTCAGATCGCTGCAGAAAAAGTCGCTGAAATCGCTAAACGCGATCACGGTATGAGCAGCGTCGATGTCTATGTTAAAGGCATTGGCCTTGGCCGCGATAGTGCAATCCGCGCATTCAGCACGATGGGTATCTCCATCAATAGCATCACTGACGTCACCCCAGTACCACATGGTGGTTGCCGTCCTAAAGGAGAAAGGAAACCGTAATGGCACGTGATATTTCACCAATTGGAAAACAATCTCGCCGCGAAGGTTATGCACTTGCTCCAAAAGCGCAGAAAATCATGGCAAAAAAGACCGGTATTCCTGGTCAGCACGCCGACATGCGCGTTCGCGGTGGCAGTCTATATTTGACTCAGCTCCGCGAAAAGCAGAAAGTTCGCCGTATTTATGGCATACTTGAAAAACAATTCGCTAAACTCATGCGCGAAGCACAAGCTGCCGAAGGCATGACTGGCGAAAAACTTCTCGAATACCTCGAGCGCCGCGCAGATAACGTAGTTTATCGTGCAGGTTTTGCGACAACTCGCCGCGCCGCACGTCAGCTCGTCTCTCATGGTCATTTCACCCTCAACGGAAAGCGCATTGATATTCCATCCATCCGCCTATCCGCAGGTGATGTACTTGAGGTTCGTCCAAAGTCAAAGAAAAACAGTTATTTCGTAAACTTAGCAAACATCGCCGGTGCTGCTAGCCAGGCACCTCTCTCATGGATGAAAGGCGACGTCAAAAAAATGAAGATTGAAATCACTGGAACACCAAAGCGTGAAGAAGCAGAGGTGGGCATCAACGAACAGTTAATCGTCGAGTATTACTCGCGCTAAAAAGGAGAAGTATGACAAAAGTAATTCACGAAGCAGAACTAGCAGAAATCAAGGATCTTGGTGAGAACAGTTCCAGCTTTGTTATCAAGCCACTTTATTATGGCTATGGTAACACGCTTGGTAATTCACTCCGTCGCGTTCTTCTCTCTAGCATAAAAGGTGCCGCAATCACGGCTTTCCGCATTGAAGGCACCACGCATGAATTCAGTGCCATCCCAGGCATCGTCGAGGATACAGTCGACATCATGCTCAACCTTAAAAATATTCACGTTAAATCACATTCCGATGCCCCAGTCGAGATTCACCTCGAGAAAAAAGGAACCGGAACTGTTCTAGCAGGCGATATCAAACTTCCAGCCGAAGTCGAAATCGCTAACCCACAACAAGTTATCTGCAATATCGATGATCCAAAATTCACCCTCAAGATGGATATGATTGTCGATACTGGTCGCGGTTATCTTAGCATCGAGCAATCGAGCGAAGAACGCGTTCATGGCGATATGATTGCGCTTGACGCAGTATTTACGCCAGTTCTACGCGTCCGCTACAATGCAGAGAACACTCGTGTTGGCCAGGATACAAACCTGCAGCAGCTTACTCTAACGATTGATACCGATGGCACCATTTCGCCACGCGAAGCATTCGAAGAAGCAGCAGCAATCCTGGTTAATCAATATAAAGCTCTTGCAGGCAGTACGACGGTCGAGTCCGCACCGGCGCCATCTGCAACAGCTGCCGAAGACGAGTCTGGCCTCATGCTCCCAATTGAAGAGCTTGGCCTATCCGCACGCACTGCGAATGCATTACTTAATAATGACATTCATACCGTTCGCGATCTCGTCGTACTATCAGAAAGCGATCTCAAAGAGCTCAAGGGCTTCGGCGCAAAGGCTCTCGATGAGGTTCGTGAAAAACTAACGGAGTTAAAAGTCTAAATGCATCGCCATGGATATAAAGGGCGCAAGTTCGGTCGCGAAACCGACCAACGCACTGCATTAACACGCGGTCTGATGCGCTCCTTGTTCAAATATAAATCAATTAATACTACCTTAGCTAAGGCTAAAGAAATCCGCCGCC
>CAMHRH010000058.1 GCA_946187605.1 uncultured Candidatus Saccharibacteria bacterium | reverse complement strand
ATATTGCTCGCGAATCCGCCGAGATTACCTCGCAGGCACAATCCGGCAAAAACACTCCTCGCCGCTCACTTAGCGTTAAGGCAATATCAATCGATAGCCCAGTCTTTCCAGACCCTGTTGGACCAATAATGGTCAGGATTCTCTCCTGACCATCACTAGCCTTAGATAAAATATCTCTCATTTATCCCTATTTTTGACGCTCGCGATAAGCATAAGTCTCAGTATCTACCGAAATAACATCGCCAGTCTTAATAAAAGCCGGCACTTTCACGATGACACCAGTTTCGAGCTTTGCGTCTTTCACAATTGATGAAGACGTATCGCCCTTAACTGCCGTCTCGGTATATTCAACCGTCAACCAAACATTCTTTGGCAAATTCAAGTTAATCGGCATTTCATTATAGAACTGAATTTCAGCTTCTGAGCCCTCTTTCAAGAAATCCTTTGCGTCTCCAACCATATCGGCAGCCAATTCATACTGCTCAAAAGTCGTCGGATCCATAAAATAGAACTTCTCGCCATCATTATATAGATATTGCACAGTCTGATTTGTTACCTCAGCCGGCTCAATCTTTTCCTGCCCCTTAAAGGTCTTTGGAAGCAAAGCACCAGTAATTAGATTCTTTACCTTGACGTTAACGATGCTTCCGCCACGCCCCATGACCTTCTGGGAGTACTCAATTACTTTGTATGGTTGGCCATCCAAAGTAATCAAGGTATTTTTCTTTAAATCAGTTGGTCCATACATAACGCAAACCTCGCCTTAAGCAGCTGCCACAAATGGCATTAATGCTAGATGACGAGCGCGTTTTACGGCGACAGCGAGCTGACGCTGTTGCTTTGCCGACAAACCAGTCTTGCTAATAGGTTCAATACGACCGTATGCATCGACGTAACGCTGAAGAGTCTTCACGTCACGATAATCGAAATACATATCAGGGTCATTCTTATAACGCTTCATTATTATCCTTTCTAAAATGGAATTTCACTTAAATCAATTGGGTCGTCGCTAATATCATCTGGCGCCACATCGGTTGCGGCCGCACTCGAAGTGCTCTTCGCGCCGCCACCAAAGCTACCGCCATCCGAATTACCACCACCCACAAAATTGAAATCTTCGACTACGATTTCAACACGAGAGCGCTTTTGACCTTCCTTGTCTTCCCAGCTACGCTGGTCTAGACGACCGGAAACTAAAATTCCGCTCCCTTTTTTGGCATATTGCGCGATGATTTCACCAGATTTGCCCCACGCTGAGCAGTCAAAGAATGATACATTATCCTTTTGCTCGCCAGAGCTATCACGATAATTACGATTCACTGCCACCGAAAAACTGCAAACCTGTGTTCCGCTCGGCGTCGAACGTAATTCTGGGTCACGAGTAATGTTTCCCATGATGATAACTTTGCTAAAACCACGCGCCATATATTATTCCTCCTCTTTTTCTTCTTGCGTTTTGCGCTCTTGGCGTTTTGCCAACATCTTTTCACGACGTGGATCTTTGGCTACGAGCAAATAGCGAATCGCTTCATCGGTAATATTCAGAACCGAAGAAATCTTCGCTGGAGCCTGTGCCGGAAGTTCCAATTCGTAATAGTAATAAACCGCAAAGTCCTGACCCTTAATCTGATAAGCAAGACGCTTCTTGCCTTCATTGGCTTCCTTGGTAATCTTACCGCCGTTAGCCTCGATCAAAGCCTTGATCTTGTCGGTTGCCGCCTCAAGATTCATCTCCAAATCTGGATGAACGAGCACGGTTAATTCGTATTCTCGCATGAACACTCCTTTGGTTAAAGCAGAAGCTCGATAAACTCTCTGTTGAGAGTCTTATTAACACGCCTTCTGCTGAGCTAATATTAGCCTAAATAATACCACAAACACCCTTAAAAATCAACAAAAACGCCTCCGGGCCTAAGCCTGGAGGCAATCTTTACGCATTTACGTAAAATAGCTCGCGCCAATCAGCGCTAACGACTCCGCTTCATTATGCAAATCCTGAAAACGCCGGCAATCAGAGCGCGCCCTGTTACCACTTAGTTCATAAGACAACCCAAGCGCCGTCTGCGAGCATACCTGCACAAACCTCGCCGTGCGAAATAAAAGTCTCGCCATAGCAGTTTTCTCGTTTTTGTCGGCGCTCGACGCAGACAACTCACGCGATTCAGCAACACAAGCATCAATCCCGGCACGCGCAACAAAATAGAGCGGCGTCGAGTTCTCTGCCCACGACAGCGTCGCCACCTCACAGCCTCGCATCTTTATCTTCATGTTGCTATATATCTCGTTGAACTCCGCCATCTCTTCCGTTTCCGGCCCATACACTTTCAGCGTCTCATCAAGAACCCATGTTATCGCCAGCTCGGCGATATATCTTGGCAACAAACCAGACATATCACGTACTTTCTTCTCAAAGTCGACATAAGCCCCGATACCACTCATCTATATCCCCTCCTATCAAGCAAAATACGCAAACCGTTTTAAAGAACGATCCCCCTTATTGCCTATATTATAACGCACACCCAGCAAAAAGCGCCCCATCCATCGGGGCGCTAAGTGGCAAGAATTATTTAAATCTAAATATCTCCTCTCTCTGGTCGCGAATACCGTCAAGCGATATTACCGCCCGATTATACACATTCATTAACGACGTATCCATCGTCGCAGCCTCAGCATAATCGCCAAGCTCATCAATAATGCCAACACAAATCGAATAAACAATATCGCTTAGCTTTTTGTTAATATCCGCATAACGCTTCGGCAGGAACTGCTTATGCAAGTATTTGTCCTGCAAGCTGTAAACCATATCGACGAACGTTAAGCGATTTGAGAAACTATTCCACGAGCCCGGATCTGAAGCCTTAATCGGAAGAATATCGCAACCGCCATTCTTATCGACATTAATGAGCTTTTTCGTCTTTAGCGCACTGCTAAGGAGTTCCATTGTGTAGCAATACCTAAGCTCCCGGTCAACAATCTCGACCGCATCATCAGGAGCCAATATTCCCGTATTTACCACCTGATTGACCGCTAAAGCAGCATCTAAACGCAGGCCACCAAGCCAGCGCTCAAACACGCTCGAATCGCCCACTAGGCGCGCATCCTTCTCGAGAATACCAATAAGAGGCATAATAACGCGCTTCAGTAACGCCTTGCCGCACTCTATATCGGTAAAATCCGCATCAAGAATCGCAATACAGCTAATCGCAAAATCAATGCCCGCCGAATAATTATAAATAGACATAAAGAAAACCCACCTTTCTTAATTCTTAGCCAAAAACTGATAAAAAACGAGAAAAACGCTAAATTAATAGCGTCCTACTTCATTCTTTATTATACCACATCATCAAAAAATGTCAAAGTAAAACCCCGACCGTAGTCGGGGTCATTGTTCTCTTCAATCGAATTCGCGACAGTACTCACAAGCCAACTCGTAAACTCGCTTCACTCTCGATATTTCTTCATCTGTTATAGGAACATCGCCGTCTCGCAAGCAGACCACCATATCGTCTATCGTGGACGCCACCACCTTGGCTATACATGCCAGATAGCAAAGAAAACCTCGAAGTTCCGGAATAGTCGTATCGCGCCAATCTGCGACTAAGTTAATAAGCCTACACGAATAATCAAGCTGCCGACGCCAATCCTTGCCGCATACCGAATAATCACTTTTATGCGACATGCACTCATCAAATATGATGCTGGCAATATTACCGTTCAGGACTTTTTCATCAACATTACTCATCAACATCCGATATAAACCAGTGAACTTCCTAGACTTATCCAAAGTCTCAACTGCAACTTCGGCCGGAATTCTCCAGCATGCATTGCGGCAGTCATTCAAATCAGAACAACCCAGGTCTAAATCATTAAAGATCTCGTGAGTCTCCCCTTCATACATAAATGCCTGCGATTCGTGCATTAAGAATTCGAGGCAATCTCCGATACGGACCATCAAAGCGTACTGATCAGCAAGATCAAGAGAGTCGCCCATCATATTCTCTCTAATGCAGCGCTCTACTACACCAAGCATTAGAATATACTCGTCATACTCCAACATAAAAGTTAGCACCTCCAAAATTTCTTCAGAACCAGAGAACAAAAACCGTATAAGAACTTTTGCTCCCCTCAGCGAACTCTCCAATAATACAACAATATTCGCCTAAAGTCAATGGCACTGAATACCGCTAAAGCTTCTTTTCGAGCTCCGACAGCTCGTTAAAGCTCCTATACCAATAAACGCCGCCCGTCACTATCGCGATAACAGATACTAATAATAACGCGACTTCGCCAGGACCAGTTTTCGGCAATTCCTCTTTTGCTTCATTCTTGCAAATTTGGTTATTAACATCGACTTCACAGATACAATCCGGATTGTCTACAGCACAACCGTCCTCATTGATAGAACGCCCATCTACAACCCACTTTGCATACAAAGTAGCTTCCGTACCTTCGGGCAAAACATACTCCTCGCCGGCTTTATATACCTTATCCTCATCCGTAGGCTCCTCTTTTTCACTCCAGCCCTCGAAAGTGTAGCCATCGCGCTCGACTTCAGCATCCGGAACTGTCACTACTGGCTTATCCGTAACTATCGTCTCTGGCGTCGCTTCCTGCGTCTCATCTTCGCCTTCGCCGCCATTCGCATTAAAGTCGACCGTCTTCTCTGGCCCCTGCCATACTGCATACAGGATTAGTCCATTAGTGCCGACTTCAACTATTTCGTCGCAAGCATAATCTATAGCTTCAGAGTCCTTCTTAACACTCCAACCGAGCAACGAATATTCTGCTCTGACCTCTGGCCGATAGGTCAACGTAACCTTACTACCAGGCTCAACACTGAACTTATATAAATCTTTTGTACCGTCATTCGCATACATCACAACATCTACGCTATTTTGATCCCAAATCGCATAGAGTATAATGCTCGTATTTTCTTCATAGACATCATTCGGCATATAATCCGGCTCATCCGCACTCTTCCCAATTGACCAGCCTACGAAGCTATAGCCCTTTCTCGTTGGCGTATTTTCCGGGATTCGGATTGCACCAGGCACACTCGATATTGCCGCTGGCGCATTTTCGCCACCAT
>CAMHRH010000057.1 GCA_946187605.1 uncultured Candidatus Saccharibacteria bacterium | reverse complement strand
ATTGGTGCGGGTTGAGAGAGTCGAACTCTCATGTTGAGTTTGGAAAACTCACATAATAACCGTTATATGAAACCCGCTTGTGATTTGATTTTAACAGAAATGTGGCTAAATGTTAAACGTATATGGGGTGGGTAAGAGGGTTCGAACCTCCGACCTTCGGTGCCACAAACCGACGCTCTAACCAGCTGAGCTATACCCACCATGGATACGTAAATATCATTATACCAGATTGGCGATTAATGCGCAAAGACAATTAGGTAGAGAAGAAAGCCGAGGCCGCCGCCGGCAGCGATGACGCCAATTACGGCAAGGGTCCAAACCCAACCGGATTTTTTGCGTGGCGTTTTTGCTATGATGTGCTTTTTTGTATTCTCGGTCGTACGCGTTGGGCTTTTCTGGCTATAGACATTATGTGTGCTGCGTAGGGTTGCAGCGTTAGTGTCTGGTACGTTGCTGCCTAGAGGTCGTTTTTCGACTTTTGCGTCAGTCATGAACGGTGAGCGGCCGCCAAGTGAATAATTGTTGGCATTCGGTGCGTCTTTGTGGCGAATTAATGGTAGAGGTTTAGTTTTCTCGATAGCAGGTTTAGGTGCGACTGGAGCTATAGGCGCTTTTTGCGTCGCTGGCGTTTCCGGCTTTTTTGGCGTAGGTTTTGCCATGGGCTTTATTGCAGGTTTTGGTGTAGCTAACGGTTTCGCTGGCTTTACTGTTACGGTTTTTGCAACAGGGTGTTTGGCAGGTGCCATGATGTCGCCCTTGATAGGTGTGCGACGTGGCGCCGGTTTGACTCGTGGTGTCATCTTTGCTGAGGTCGGACGTGGAGAGGTAGCGCCTTTTCGTGGGGCAAAATCGATCATGGTGCCACGCGAGACTGGGCGCTGGACTGGTGTTGTGTTTTTTACAACGTTTGATTGAGGAGCAGAATTAGACGCCTTTGGAGCTTTTGCGGTTTTGCGTGCAGTCATTGCTGCATTTACTGCTTTGTCTAATTCGTCATAGTCAATCTTGTCGCTCATTTTTTACACCTTTAGCTATCTCTACGATAGCACAGAATTGGTCCGCAATCAAACTGGCGTTCCCAATTAATAGGCCATCGATGCCTGGTATTTCGAGATAGCCACGAGCGGTATCTTTATTCACGGAGCCGCCATAGAGAATGGAGATCTCTTCGGCGATTTCTTTGCCGTAGAGTTTTGCGATATGTTTGCGAATTAGGCGTTCGGCCTCGATAATATCGATTGGCTTGGCTGGGCGAGCGTTTTTGTTGCTGCTGATTGCCCAGACTGGTTCATAAGCGATAATAACTTTGCTGATGTCTTCTTTGCTGACTTCGTGTAGGCCGCTGGCGAGTTGGCTATAGATGGCGGCACCAGTTTCACCATCTTTGCGCTCGAAGGCAGTTTCGCCGATACAGAGAATAGGCGTAATATTGCTACGAATAGCGGCGGCGACTTTTTGAGCAATATCCTCTTCGCGCTCGCCAAATACGTAGCGGCGTTCAGAGTGTCCGACGATAGCATAATCTACGAAGCCGCGGAGCTGCGATAGGGCGACTTCGCCAGTATATGCGCCGTGTTCGCGCCAATAGAAATTTTGCGCAGCAAGTTTGAATTGTCGGCGGTTAATTTGTAGAGAAAGCGGCTGGAGTGACACTGTGCTAGGGGCTAATACGACTTGGATTCTACGCGATGGCTGGATGCGGTGGCTGAGCTTATTGAGATAGAGGCTAGCTTCACCAGTGGTAAAATGCATTTTCCAGTTTGCGATGATGTATTTTTTGCGAGGAGTTTCCATGATAATCCTTTTTTAGATTTTGTAGTCTGGTTGACCGTAGGCTCCCCATGCGAAAATGAAGAGTAATTCGTTAATAATGAATGCGAAAATTCCGACGATGCTAACTGGCGGGAGAGTGATGGCGAGAAGGAGTGTCACTAGGGTCCATGCTACGAGCGTAGAAACGATTTCGACGGTTAAGATTTTTGTATGGAATAGGCGAGCCAGGCGGCCGATAATACTACGCATATGGGCGTTATAGATTTTGATGATTACTGCTACAAGAATGACGGCAATGGATACGCTGGCTAAAATAACCATGCCATTGGTAATCGGGTTTGGATTGCTGAGTGCGGTGCCGGCAACTTCTTCTGGTACGATTGTTTTTGGCGCAGAGAATATTTCGTCTGGATGCTGAAGCTTATATATGAATACATATATGTTCGCTATGACTAGTCCTAGACTAAGGATTGAGCCAGCGAAAAGAGTCATTCTCCCAAGTGCACGCAATGCCCGTGCGAGCCCATTTTTCTTCATACTTTTATTTTAGCATAAGCGGCGCGATAGGGAAAACAAAAAGTGAGCTGCATTAACTGAAGCTCACTTAGTGAGGATTATTTGCTATAAACGCCTAGAATGCCGCGAAGCGCATAAGCGGTGTCTTCGTGCGAGTTGCCGCCGGGCTGAGTCATATCGCCGAAGTAGAGGATTTCGGATTTTTCTACCTTGAGTTCCTCGAGAAGGTGGGTCATGCCGAATACTTTGTTCATGCCAGGTACGAATGCATTAATGCTAGTAGTGCCGCCGATTTCGTATTCGTAAGCCGGCGCGAGCTCTTTGACGCGAGCTACAATAGCTTCGCGCTTTTTGCAATCTGGGTCCCAAGCATATTTAGCCTCGGTGCCGGCTTTTTGACCAAGAGCAGAGAAGGTGACTTGGCTGAGGCGGTTCTCAATGATTTCGTCGCCGTCTTGAAGTTTGTCAGCTTCCCAATAGCCGAGTTCAGTAGCGGCCTTTTCGATTGCTTCAGTGATTTCTTTGACTTGCTCGTCGGTGAGAGGGAAGTTATATATCTGCTCCCAATCGTTTTTGGCAGCGCTGAAGCGATAATACTGCGTACCTTGTGCGACGAAGAGATGAAGATGTTCGAACTGCTCCGGTGTAGTGCCGACGTCTTTGAGCCGGTCGACGATTTGGATAAGGAATTGCTCGAATTTTTGGCCGCTAATTGGCGCAATCTCGTATTTGCCAAGAAGATCGCGAAGCAGTTCGGCGATTTCGTCTGGGATTGGCGTCTTGGCGATGTTTAGCGTTTGATCAATGTCGAATGATAGTACTTTTTTCATATTGATATTTTATCATAATGATGTTGTCGTGAGTTGGGTGTGAATTTGTTGGTAAAAAAGAAGCCCCGCAGGCTTCAGCGAGGATTATTAGTCCTGCTTAATCTGCGGGGGGAAGTGATTACTTCTTGTTGTTGAGGGGGGGCTGCCTTAGGACTTGTTGCCCTTGGCGATGTCGTAGGCATCCCAGAATGCCTGCTTGGCCTTATCGGATCCTGGAACTTTGTTCGCATCCATTGCTGAAAAGAGGCGACCCCACACATCCTGAGTGATCTCCTTTGGATCTTTGGGAGTGCTTTCGCCGCCCGGCTTAGACTCAGTGGCCTTCCCGTTGCTCGGCTTAGACTTAGTGGTCTTTCCGTTGCTCGGCTTAGACTTAGTGGTGTTTTCGTTGTCCGGCTTAGGGGTAGGGTTAGAGCCGACGCACGCCTTTTCGAGGGCTGCGATGAAGTTCTTCACGTCTCCGAGGGTGTACTTGCCGGCAGGGTCAACTGTGACTGTAACGATGATTCGGTCTCTGTCCGTGGTTTTCTCGAAATTGCCGAGGATCTTCTCATCTTCCTGTACGCCGCTTGTCTGTACGACGTGCCAGTTCGCCAACTGTCTGGCCGTCTCAAAGTCGTCCGCCGTCATTCTTGCTACGGGGAAGCGGACTCTTACGGTCTTCTTATCGTCGCTGATGTTATAAACAGCGGAGGTTTTGCCGAGGTGCTTGTATACGATATTTTCTGCCATATGTTTTTCCTCCTTATAAGAAACATAGACTTAGGTTGTAGCGCGGCCGGATTGCCGCGTCTACTGCGTAGCGTATTGCTCTCGTTTTTTGACCTTTTTTTCATTATGCTCTCTCCTTATAGAGCATATTGGGCGCGACAAATGAATATTGCGACCAATGTGCCCTATAAAGAAGAAGTGGAGGAAAATGGCATTAAGTACCCTTTTGAAGTAATCATGCTAAAGAGCCATGCTTGGTTTTCAAGCATGAATACATTATAGCACACTACTAGTAAAAAGTCAATAGTAAAAAAAGAAAATTCGCATAATTGCAATAAAAATCTCGCCAGTTAGGCTTGGCGAGATTTTTTAGCAATAATTAGCGGACGATGGCAAACTTATTTTTGCCGCGCTTGATGAGGCTAAGGCTATCGATTGTTTGATCTTCTGCGACTTTAGTGCCGTTTATAGAGATGGCATTTCCGGATAGGAGTTTACGTCCTTCGCCTTTGCTGCTAGCGAGGCCTGTCTCGATGAGAATATCGAGTAGTTGCGCGCCGGTTGCGGCAGTAGGGAAGCTGGCAGTGAGTAAGTTGAGTTCGTCGCTAGAAAGATCGGTAATCTTTCCATCGCCGAAGAGAATGGCGGTGATCTTCTCGGCGGATTTGGCGGCTTCGGCGCCGTGAACAACTTCTGTTACCTTGATAGCGAGCT
This sequence comes from uncultured Candidatus Saccharibacteria bacterium, assembly GCA_946187605.1. GTDB lineage: Bacteria > Patescibacteriota > Saccharimonadia > Saccharimonadales > Saccharimonadaceae > UBA2834. The sequence goes on along the minus strand of CAMHRH010000057.1, from coordinate 574 downwards.
GGCGTTGGCCGTAGCGTGCGCCTGGATTTTCGGCATGTTTAGTAAGGATTTCTTCGAGCTCATCCGGCATGACGAAGGTGAAATATTTGAAGTAATCCTCGAGCGCGTCATCGGATTGGTTGAGCCAGAACTGGTAGAAGTCGAAGATGCTAGTTTTGTTGGCGTCGAGCCAGACGGCGTTGCCTTCGGACTTGCCGAATTTGCGGCCCGATACTTTATCGATGATGAGCGGGCAGCTGTAAGCGTCAGCTTTGGCGTTTTCGAGGCGGCGAATTAGATGGATGCCGGAAGTGCAGTTGCCGTATTGATCGGCGCCGCAGAGCTGAAGATCAACGTTGTGTTTGCGGAATAAGTATAGGAAATCGTAGCCCTGAATGAGTGTATAGCTAAACTCAGCGTAACTGATGCCAGAGCCGCCTTCGCCGATGCGAGCCTGGACAAACTGACGATCGAGGAGCTGCGTCATGCTGAAAGCCTTACCAATCTCGCGGAGGAAGGGAAGGATTTTGACTTCGCCGAACCAATCGAGGTTATCGAGAATCTGGGTATCTTTCGGGGAGTGGGTTACGCGAAT
>CAMHRH010000056.1 GCA_946187605.1 uncultured Candidatus Saccharibacteria bacterium | reverse complement strand
ACTATTGTAGCATGCTGACTTGATTTTTGAAATCATTACCGCGTTCTTCGAAGTTTTTGTAGCTGTTGTAGCTAGCGGCGGCTGGCGAAAGCAAGCAACTATGTGTTGGTTCGGTGACCTCGTAGGCTTTTTGGACTGCTTCTTTCATATTTCGAACGACGAAAAGACCTTGTCGATAATGGTCTTCGGCAAATAGCTTTTGAAAAATTGCGTCAGTTTCTGGTAGGAGTATTATATTGCGTACGCCACTATTGCGCAGGAAATTCACAAGTGGGTGGTAATCGAGTCCGCGGTTCATGCCGCCAAGAATGAGAGTATCAACGTCATTGATTGCCTTGATGGCGTTAATAGTAGCCTCTTGTGCGGTAGCGATCGAATCATTATAGAACTTGATATTATGAAATGTGCCAACATATTCTAGACGATGAGGTAGCGGTTCGAAACTTGCAACAGCTTCGCTGAATGTTTCTCCGTTTATACGGAGTGCATATGCGATTGCGGCGGCGACTTGAATATTGCGCATATTATGCTCACCGATCAGCTTAGTGCGGATTTGACTTGGTGGGACGATTTCGGTACGAGTGATGTCAATTTTGTAGCTTTTTGCTTGGTTGAGCTCTTCTGGCGTAGCGTGTTGATAAATGTCTCCGTAGATTAACAAATCGTTGGTCGTTTGGTAACGATATATATTTTTCTTCGCTTGGTAATAATCGTCTGGCGTCGTGTAGTGGTCGAAGTGCTCCTCGTAAATATTTAGAAGTACGGCAATATGTGGGCTAGCTTGGATAAATTCGAGTTGATGAGCGGATAGCTCGTAAACGATTTGAGTCTCAGGCTTAATCTCGTCGATGATATCGAAACATGGTTTTCCGATATTGCCGACGAGTTTTGAATCGAAGCCTGCATGTGACAATACGTGATGAATGAGTGAGCTAGTAGTGCTTTTCCCTTTCGTGCCAGTAACTCCGATGATTTGGTCGCGATAAATGCGCATGAACAAGTCGGTTTGGCTGGTAATTTTAGCTTTTGTTGCTTGGTCGAGTGAGTCTTTAATGATGACGCCTGGAGCCTTTAAGACAATGTCATAGTCTTTGCAAGCTTCCAGATAATTGTCACCGGAGATAATTGTTGTATTTTTTACAACATTTTCGTCGGTGATGCTGTTTTGATCGGCGATGGCGATTATGGCTTCTGGCAATTCCTTGCGGATAAAATTGTATGAGCTGCGCCCTTCTCTGCCAAATCCGAGAATTAGGATGCTTTTGTTGCGTAGTAGATTAATAATCTGTTCTTTCATAGACTTAGTAAACTCTTTAGATATTGTTCGGGGATATTGTGTTCGGGATTATAATAATTTGCTACCTGTTGCGGTGCGGCGAGGTTGTAGTGATAGTTATTTTTATACCAGTCAAGGAGTTTTGGCAGTTGTTCAGTCGTGTTGTTTATGGCGAGTTGAATGGCGTAGTTGATTTCGTCGCGTGTGCCAACACACTCGAATGGCTTAGTAGTGTCGGGGTTAATTAATCCATAGAATGTTAGGCCTAGTGAGTCATCGTCAAGCAGGTTGTGGCCAAAAATATTGATGAGTTTTTCTCTATTAATAAATGGGTAGAGCATGATATAAACGTAGAGGCATTTTGCGCAGTGGCCACACCAGCTGTTCGTTTTTGTGCCAACATTGCAGCTGCGAAAGACTTTGAGATAGCTAGGAAATTTAATGAATTTTTGGACAATCTCATATTCATTCATACATCGCAGAAGGCTGAAATAATGAATGTATGGACAGAGATATCTATTTTGATATCTTTCGAAATCTTGTTCGAATTCGTAGCTCTTTGAATACTGATGATTAATAGTAGTACCGGCAATATTGCCCTCGTTCGCGGAAGCTTCATTGCTTACGACGACATATTGAAGGTTATTTAGGTATGCGACGATTGCGCAGGCAAATGCGAGCATGCCGGAGAATGGTACGTGGCCGTTATAAAATCCAGCCTTATTTAGTTCGAGTATCTGCTTATCAATAGAAAGGTTGAAGTTGCAGATTTGTTCGGTACTATAGCCGGCGAGGTGAATGCAATCGATGGCGGCTTGGTTTTCTGGGTAGATGTTGCGGTTGAACTGCATGCAGAGATTTTGATCGCGACTGCTGCGGAGGGCTTCGAGTGTAACTATTGAGTCTTTGCCGCCACCGACGGTGATGAGGTTGCCTTTAAAATTGTCATCGAAATGGAATTCGTGTTTTTGGGTTGGTGCTGGCGCAGAGATTTCTAGGAAGCTTTCATATGGCATAAGGAGATTATTCTTAAACATTAGTTCGCCGAGCCCATTGTAGAAGAGCTTTTTGAAATAATCTTTCTGCTCATTGTCGAGCTCGCCGCAAGAGATAGTGAACTTCGGCGCAAGGCTTAATTTGTAATAATTAATGGCGTTGATAATACCAAAGTTAAAGAATAACTCGTTCAAGTAGTCATTATTTATCCATTCATTTCGGATTTCGGCTATGGGGATATCTACGGTCGGCTCGAAGATATATTCGCCGAGTCTGTAAGTAAAACTAGCGTGGATGCCGTTTACGGTGCGCTCGACTTTGTACGATTCGAAGATGAATTCTGCGTACTTGTTGCGGATTTCGAGGGCATTTTGCGGTGTTGCGTTAGTGTCGGATGTAGATTGCTTCGTCGTCGATAATGGATCGTCGTTCATGCTTATATCTTAGCATAGATGTCGCTTTTGCTGTGGCATTAGTATGCTTGATGCGCCATACTGCAAGATAGTTATGCGAAGTGGATAAAAGAGCAATCTTTTTATGACGATACGACTATTGTGATGGCGGGCGTTTTTACTGCGATGGATATGTTCCCTACGACTTTGGCGGCTTTAGGGGCGAAGATGGACGACGACAGATTAGCTCTTGGCACGAATCTCTTTTCAGATAAGGATACCTTAGCTGAGGAGATGGGCTTCGACGCCTTTAATGAGGAATTATCTAAGCGTTCAATTTTCTATAACAACAATTTGCTGGGCAAAAGTTATTACGAGATACGCGACAGCAATGAAGCTAACTCTGGTGAATAGACCGAATTAGTTTTAGGGCATTCGAAATCGCATACGAATCGTGTGGGTCGATGTGGATTTGGTTATCGAGTGCGCCGTACTCTTTCAGCGTATAGTAATCTGCTTCGGTGAGATTGTCGTCTAGCCAAATGAACTTTTTTGTAAAGTCTATGCCATCTGTTTTGTGGTAGTTATAGGGTTGGTATTTAACTGAGTTAATTAGGCGTTCGAGCAATTCTTCGTTATATTCGCGTGCGAGTACTTCCCTGATGCGCGGCTCGGAGTAGGATGTGAGCCAATGAATACGACCGGAAAAATTATCTAGGAGATAATTTAGGAGAGCTTCGCGATCAGCGATTGAGGATGCACTAGCGATGAGCGTGCCATAGATGTCGAGATAGATGTCCATAGCTATATTATCTCATGCCCTGATTGACTTTTTGGTGAAAATTTGATATAATTAACAGATGGACGTGAATTCTTTTGATGGGGATAAGATTCGAATTCGTGGTGCGCGTGCGAACAATCTTAAGAACATCGATATTGATATTCCGCGCGATAAGCTTGTAGTTATTACGGGACTTTCTGGCTCTGGTAAATCATCCTTGGCGTTTGACACAATTTATGCTGAGGGACAGCGTCGCTATGTTGAGTCGTTGTCTAGCTATGCGCGCATGTTCCTTGGTGTGATGGATAAGCCCGATGTCGATATGATTACAGGCCTTAGTCCGGCGATTTCGATTGACCAAAAGTCAACTTCACGTAATCCGCGTTCGACGGTTGCAACTGTGACGGAGATATATGACTATCTGCGTCTTCTTTTTGCGCGCATCGGTGTGCCACATTGTCCGATTTGTCATAACGAGGTTGCGCGGCGTACGACGCAGGATATTATCGACAAGGTAATGGAGTGGCCGACGGCAAGTAAGTTGATGGTTCTGGCGCCAATCGTTACGCAGAAAAAAGGTTCTTTTTCGCATATTGGTGACCAATATCTGGCAAAAGGTTTTGCGCGTGCGCGCGTTGATGGGGTTATTTATGCTCTTGATGAGTGGCCAGAGCTTGATAAGAATTTGCGTCATGATATCGAAATAATCGTCGACCGCTTCGTGATGGCGCCAGATATGGAGAGCCGTGTTTCTGGCTCAGTCGAGCAGGCATTGGAGCTTGGTGATGGCATTATGAAGGTGCTTTGCATTCGCGATCAGTCAGTCGCAATTGGGCAAAATAATATTAATACGAGTGACGCTGAGGTTGTGACTTATTCGCAGCGTTATGCCTGCCCGAATCATCCAGATGAATTAATCCCAGAGCTCGAACCGCGTCTTTTCTCTTTTAACGCTCCGCAGGGGGCCTGCCCTACTTGTACTGGCCTTGGTACGCGCATGGAGATTGATCCTAGTTTGGTTTTGAATCCGAATTTGACAATTGCGGAGGGCGGCATTCGCCCATACAATCGTATTAATCAAGATTCTTGGTGGTTAAAACGCTTGACGGCGGTTGGCGAGAAGCATGGTTTTTCGGTGCGTCAGCCGATTCGCGAGCTGTCTGATGAGGCGATTCAGAAGATTTTATATGGTACGGGCGACGATAGATATCGCGTAAAGTTGAGTAATGGGTATGAATATGATGCGGTTTATGAAGGCGTGATTCCGAATCTCGAGAAACGCTATAAAGAGACAGAGTCGGACTTTGTCCGCAAAGATATTGAGCGCTTTATGCGCGAGCGTGTATGTCAGACTTGTCATGGGGCACGCTTGAAGCCGGTCGTCTTGGCGATTACGATACATGATTTAAATATTATGGATATGTGCGCAATGGATGTTGAGCAAACGCTAGAAGTCTTAAATTCAGATTTGGGCTTATCGGAAAATGAGCAGATGATAGCTGGGCCGATTTTGAAAGAAATAAAAGCGCGAGTCGGCTTCATGAAGGATGTTGGCTTGAACTATCTTGAGTTAGGACGCTCTGCGGCGACTTTGTCAGGCGGTGAGGCGCAGCGTATTCGTTTGGCGACGCAGATTGGTTCTGGTCTTCAGGGTGTGCTTTATGTATTGGATGAGCCATCGATTGGCCTTCATCAACGCGATAACGACCGCTTGATTGCGACTTTAAAGCATCTGCGCGATCTTAAGAATACTGTAATTGTGGTCGAGCATGACCACGATACGATTATGCAGGCAGATTATCTCGTCGACATTGGTCCTGGCGCAGGTATAAATGGCGGAAAAGTAATTGCGGCTGGTACGCCGCAAGAAGTTGCAAAGAACCCGGATTCGATTACGGGACGCTATATATCTGGTGCGGAAAAAATCGATGCGCCAAAGAAGCGTCGCAAAGTGACGAATCGCTACCTTGAAGTGATTGGCGCGCGCGAAAACAACCTAAAGAATATTGACGTTAAATTTCCATTAGGAGTAATGACGGTTGTTTCTGGCGTGTCTGGTTCTGGCAAATCGACTTTAGTGAATGAGATT
>CAMHRH010000055.1 GCA_946187605.1 uncultured Candidatus Saccharibacteria bacterium | reverse complement strand
TCAGCATAGCGGTTCTCGACTTTCTTTTTGATGCTTGGGTCTGCTTTTGCCATTTTGCCTAGTATAGAGCCGTCACTATTAATATAATGGTCATAGTCAACCTCGAACAGCCTGTCGCTATCTAATGCTTCGCCCCAACTCAAGTCGAAGTCCCATGGAATGTAGCTTACGATATAGCCATTCGGGGTGTTCTTGAACGACAGATAGAGGTTTTTTGTGTCTGAAGAGTTTAGTGTATCAACATTATTAGTGAAATCTGTAAACAAAACGTAGTCTATTAATGAATTCAGGTCTATATGGTTTTTCGCATAGTCGTAGTCGAAATTCACATTTGTCTTTTCTATATACTCAGTCAGCGTACTCCAGGCAGCATCTTTATTGACGTTTTGCTCTGATTTTAGTTCATATAACCGTTCAATTATTGGACTATTATTGTCCCAACGTTGTTTCTTAAAGAGGAAGTCGTTAGAGTTGGTAACAGTATTTTTTATATTAGCGGCTTTATTGTCTATGGGGGTTCCGAGCGCATAAATGCCGAGATAGTTCCCATTGTCTATGACTTCCACGTAGCGATTTTCGGTACTGGCTGTTTGATTGCTATTTTTATCTTGGTGAGCTTGGCGCCATAGCTCGGCGTTGAGGATATTTCGTACCTTGGAGGGGTCGCTATATGGCGAATAGAGTATCCAATCGTCATCTGGGCGCATTCCTAGAAGTGATAGGTCGTTTTTTCTACTATGTTCGCCAACTGAGTCGGAGCGAAGATTAATTCTGTATGAACTTTTGAGCGCTCCTGCATTTATACCGCCGCGGATATGGATTTTTCCGTCGCTATGAATGTTGCGCTGAATCGCATTTTCTGTATTGTCGTAGAGCTCAAACTTAAAATCGACATCGGATGATTGGATGATTGTATTGTCATGATGCAGACTAACAATCGGAAGAGTCGTGATGGCTAATTTATAGTTGGAGTATTTTTCGGAATTATAAACAATGAAGTCGATGCTTTCACCTTTTGTAATAGCGTCGGAGTTGATTATTGTATTGCTGTTGATGGCAATTTTGAGTGAGTCATTTATGCGGATATTCGGGTTATATGCGTTAGCGTCATTTTTAATAATTGAATAGTACCAAGTGTCGTTCGCTTGGTAGATGCGCTTGTCATTAAATTCGATAGTTGTTGCAAGGTTTACGTCGGATTCTGTGCGCTCTCGTTTTAGTCGCTCGAATTCTTCGTTAGATACTAATGAGCTGGAATAGCTTGAGTGCGGCAATAATAAAAGCCCTGCGGCAATAAAAAGCCCTATACTAATGACCGATATTATTATTCCGACGATATTACGATTCATAGCGTATCTCTTAAACTATATCATCAGTATCGTATTCGATAATCGAAAAGCGTGAGATTTCTTTATTCTTGCGCAATTCCGAGCTGAGAACTTTTGGTTCTTTGGTAGAAAACTCGACGGCATAATCGTAGCCCTTGTTGGTCACGTTACGGCTTTTGATGCGGTATTTTTGGCAATGACGACGTAACACTTTGCCAATTTGCTCTTCGCAATCTTCATCGCTATGTAGGACTAAAATAAATGGCTTTCTGCCGAATGATATGTGCTCGAGTGCGAAGAGTACGATTGTGACAATGATTGTAGTAAAAAGCGCAACTGAATATAATTGGCAGCCACATACGATGCCAGTGTGAACCGACCATAGTAAATAAATCATATCGACAGGGTCCTTAATTGCGGTGCGGAAACGAATAATCGCGAGTGCGCCAATGGTACCGAGCGTTATTACGACGTTTGATTGTAGGCAAAGGATGATAGTTGAAATAAAGAATGGCAGTAGTGCGATTGCGATATTGAAAGATTTATTATAGAAGCTGCGATGTGAGACAAAACGATAGACGAGAAATTCGTAAACCGAGAAAACAAGGACAACGAGTAACACTGCGAGTATTGTTGCGCTATTAATGACTTGGGCGTCGTATGCATTTCCGATGTTATTAAATATATCTCCGATATTCATAATGTTCCTTCTATCTTTTTCCTTCCCGAATAATATTTGCTAAATGCGATTTGTTTAAAATGATGTGAGCTAATGATGTTTCCTATATATCCTGGCAAGATATGATCGAATTTGACTTCTAAGATGTGTTGACCTTTTTCTTGCAGTGGATATTTAGTGTAATCTCCGTTAACGAATCTGTCGAACTCGTTGCTGGCGGATATATTTTGGTCGAAAGTTATGCGGACGTTCGTAATTGGCTCGACGTATGCAGTGCGTTCGTAGTGTATGATAACTTTTGGTTCGAAGCGGCGCGTCATGATTTCAGCACAGAAACGCTTTAGGAGTTTCTGCTTTGTTGTCCATATTAGCTCGTGTTCGCGCTTATCTAAGATAGCTTCGAGTTGTTTCTTTGTTAATGGGCATGACGACTTATGGCAACGGCCGTAGCGCTTCTCTTTCAATTCGAGGTGGAGGCTTCGGCGTGGTCCGTCATAATACCGTATCCGCCATTTGTATCGTTTTTCAATGCCATAGGCATTATCTCTAGCGCAGCTATTTTGGTGATCGTCGAAATATAGGCTGTGAATGCTGTATTTGCTATTTGCTAGAGTATGCTCGTCGATTGCCAATACTTCCTGTAGGCGCGCGGAAAGCAAAACGAAGCCACTATCGTCGCAATTATATTTCCATTCGTTGCGGTATGTGCGCATTACTCTCCACTCTCTTCTTTTGTACTTATTTTACCATAAGGCTGAGTGCTTTCTATCTTTGACATTATGCCACTTTAATTATATAATTGTATTGTAGCTAGGTTTTCTTTAAGGAAACTTAAATGGGAACCGTATGTACGTTTTTATTTGCGACAGGAGGGGGAGAACTATGAATCCGGTCTATACGAAGATTTTTTCTGGCGAATCGGGTGAAGCCTTGCCGATGATATGGAACTTGTCCATTGTTCCAAATTCCGCAAGGTCAATTTTTGTCATTAATGCCGGCGTTGAGATTGTTGATGCTGCTGCAGTTGACAAACCGTCTCCATTTGAGGGGATTGGTTTTGGGCGCCATACGTCATGTGAAGTTGGGGGTATTATAAGCGATAACTGTCTTGCTGGTTGTGCGAATGAGGTTGCGGACGTAATGGAGTATTGCCTGAGGAAGCACGTCGATGTGCGGCTGAAACGGGAGTTTTGGAACGATTCGTGTGCGCGCGGAATAATGTGTCGTTCGTCGCGTGATGACGGTGGGATACCGAACTGTTCTTTTATTGAAACTTCTGGCATAAGAGCCTTGACGCATATTCATTGTGTTGATGGTCGACTCTCGTATTATTTGACCAGGATTGAGACAAAGAATAGTTATTTCATTACGATTACGCACTTTGATAATACTCTTCGCGATTTGGATTTTTCTAGCTATTTTGATGAGTATTCGAACGAGATCCGTTCGTGTAACGTATGGCATAAGGGAATGTTCTAGGCGCAAAAATACCGGGTCTAGGCCCGGTATTTTTATTCGGTATTTTTACTTGTTTTGAATTGGAACATAACGCCAACCACGAATGCGGTGATGAGTATGATGAAGAAATAGGGTTGATGTTGGAGCGATAACTCGAGAACGCTATATTTTGCGATAAGTTTTGCTCCGGATAGGGCGGTCGTAATGATGCCTAGTGGTTTAATGAACGATACGGCAATGCATCCGACGATGACTCCAGCGCCGATGGCAAGAGCGATTGGTAATATTTCGTTCATCTGAAATGTTTCAATGATTGTTGTCGATACGGTAAAAGTAGCGATGGCAAAAATACAGAACTTTTCGATACTAAAACCGAGCATACCTAGGATTAGGCCGGAGATTATTGGTATGATTAGCTGCCATGTTGTATTGTCGGTAATCTTTGGCGCGATAAGTGAAGCCAAGAAAAAGCCTATCGCAAACCAAATGATAATAAACGCAACTTTCTTGATGCGATAGCCAAAGAGACATAGAAAAATGCCTGCGATAATTGCGATAATGGCTTCGTATTGAAGAATGTCTTGCATATGCTTATTGTATGATAATTATTCCGACGACGCAAAGAACAACTGCAACGACGTGCGCAATGATTAGATGTCGGTGCAGTTTTTCGCGGCCAAACTTTGGCCAGATAATAGACAGGATAATCCCGAAAAGAAAAGTCAGAATAAGCTCGGCGGCATTTGTGATGGCGGAGCTTAATGCCGCGATGCCGATAATGAGCGAATATCTATAAGCGAAATCTGCGGCGGAGCATAAGAGGATGTCGAATGCGACCATAAAACGGTATTTTAATCCATATTTTTTAATGGCATATTTATGGCGTTTACGATAGCTCGGCATTAGATTGAATAGACAGTCGGTTATACCGCGTCCAAATAGATAGAAACAGATTACGGTTATGAAATTCATGCCGACGCTTGTTCGAGTGGAGATTTCGGCGGATATGGTCGCTATGAATACGTATAATACTAGTAACAATGCGGCGGTCAGTTCGAGTTTGCGTGATTCTTTGTGTTTTCTAGAGAAGATGACAATAATTGGTGCGCTGAGCACTACTAAAAAGCCAATGATTTGCTTGAATGTTATGCTTTCGTTGAATAAGAAAAAATCTATAGCTAGAAACATGATTGGCTGCAACTGATAGAAGATTGCGGCGCCGGTAGCCTCTTCGTTCTTTAGCGCCTGATAATAAGCAAGGGTGCCGATAGCGCTAATGAATCCGGATAATATTAGGAGCCCAGCTTGCCAGGCTTCTGGCATAATGGCCCCTGTAGCTAGGAATACGATAATGGAAATTAATATATATACTGGACCGCTTGCGAGTTTGACGGCTTGCGGCATTTTGTCGCGAAAAATAACGTCGGTCAAGTAGTTGTCGATAAATGCGGCAAAGCTCCAGCTCGCCGCAGCAGCAATTCCAAGCAAAATCCAAAGCATTAGCATTATTATACAGCAAATGTGCTACAATAAGCTTATGTTAATGAGGAATACTTTATGAGCATCTTCGGTGATCTTTTTAAGAAGCCGTCTGTTTGGCGATATCTTCAAAAAGCCTAAGATTGACGCCGTTTATGAAGTAAAGTCCCCAAACAATCGGGTGGTGGCAACTTTTATGGTCGATCATGGTCAGATTTCTTATTTTGTTAAGAAAGACGAGAAGATTGTTTTGCGCAAGTCTCGATTGGGTTTAATGCTGAAGGATGCTTCTCCGCTTGCAGATGATTTTTCGGTGGTTCGTGCGTATTCGCGTTCAACCGAAGAAACGTGGCGTAGCTATTGGGGCGAGCAGCGCGTAATTGAAAATAATTATAGCGAAACAGCGATTTATCTTGAAGAAACTGAAAAGCCGAATCGTCTTTTGACTATTCGTTTCCGGGTATTTGATGACGGTGTTGCATTTCGCTATGAGGTTCCGGCGCAACCGGAAATGGAAACAATGGTTGTTGCGGATGAGTTGACGGAATTCTCGGTGGATAAGCTGCGGGAATATCTGGAGAAGACGGAGCTTA
>CAMHRH010000054.1 GCA_946187605.1 uncultured Candidatus Saccharibacteria bacterium | reverse complement strand
TCGACTCTTCGCGGACCTGAACCGCTTCCTTAGCCTCAATCGCCTGGTGGAGACCCTCGTTGTAGCGGCGGCCATGCATGAGACGGCCAGTATGCTCATCAACAATCATAACTTCGCCGGAATTCGTAACGACATAATCTTTGTCGCGCTTGAATAGCGTCTCTGCGCGGAGCGCCTGCTCAAGATGGTAAACAATGCGCGTATTTTCGGTGCTATACAGAGTATCAATACCAAGAATCTTCTGAACTTTGTTGACGCCAGCATCCGTCAATGCAACCGTGCGGCGCTTCTCGTCGACGATATAATCTTCATCGGAAAGCTGAGCGCAAACTTTGGCGAACTGATAATAGCTCTCTGGGTTATCGCCAGCAGGAGCGGAAATAATCAATGGCGTGCGCGCTTCGTCGATTAGAATTGAGTCAACCTCATCAACGATGGCGAAGTTAAGTTCGCGTTGGCGAAGATATTGCGCATCTTTGACCATGTTATCGCGAAGGTAATCGAAACCAAATTCATTATTTGTACCATAGACGACATCGCAAAGGTAAGCCTCTTTGCGCGTGCATGGACGAAGATGGCGCATACGCTCATCATCATGGTCTTCATTGGTGTATTCCGGGTCGTAAACAAAGCTTGCTTCATTGATAATACAGCCAGTGGAGAGCCCGAGGAAGTGGAAAAGCTCGCCGTTCCAGCCCGCATCACGCTGAGCAAGATAATCGTTGACCGTGATAACGTGTACACCGCGGCCAGTAAGAGCATTCAAGTACGATGGCGCAACCGCAACAAGAGTTTTACCTTCACCGGTCTTCATCTCGGCAACGTTGCCTTCGTGAAGCACGATGCCACCGATTAGCTGTACGTCAAATGGACGCATACCAAGAATGCGTTCGCTAGCTTCACGAACGAGCGCAAAGGCATCCGGCAAAATCTGGTCGAGAACCTTATTATCGGCCGCAATCTGAGTCTTTTTGTCGACCTTTTTCGGCTTTTTGGCTTTTTCAGATTTTTTGCCGTCCTTGGCTTTCTTGTCGGCTTCGACTTTTTTGCGAGCCGCTTCGGCCTGAGCTTGCTTATTAAGCTTATTGAAACGTTTTTTGAGTGTTTCGGTCTGCGCGGCAAGCTCTTCATTGCTCATCTCGGAATACTTGCCGGCGAGCTTATTAATATCATCTACGCGCTTGCGAAGTCGGCGCAGAGTCTTTTTCTGCGCATCGCCAAAAATATGCTGTAGGACTTTGGTAGTTTTGGTCTTATCTGCTAGTTTGTCGGTCGGTTTTTTGTCTTTCGGGGCCTTTTTGGCCGGTTTCTCCACCCTCTTATGCTCTGACTTCCTCTCTTTCATCGTACTAGTATACCACGCGGCCTATTTCTTCAAAAAGCGCTTCAGGAATCCTTTCTTGTCGTAGTTAGTTTTTTCGGTCTTGAAGCGGCGAATCTGGCCATCGAGTTTCGCCTCAATAATATCAATACCAGCATAGACGTTCGATGCTTCGTCTTTTGCGGCGAGCACCTTGCCGCCAGGAATATCCATCGAAACGGAGATTTCATATTTATTGCCGTGCGCACGGTCAACCTCGGTTACGACAACCTTCGCGACGACATCTTTGCGATGATCGCGCGGTAGGTGGCGGTCAAGTTTGCCAAGGCGTTTCTCGACGTATTTCTTAAAGCTGTCCTCGACTTTGTAATTCGAGCCGCTAATTTCAATATTATCAATCATTAGATAGTCTCCTTTCCATCCAAATATTTTTGCAAAACCTTTGGCACGCGAATAGTCATGTCAGGGTTTTGATAGTTTTCGATAACAGCAATCATAATGCGTCCAAGCGCAAATGCAGTAGCGTCATTAGTATGAACGAGTTCGAGCTCGCCATTCTCACGACGAACACGCGTCTGCAAACGACGCGACTGGTAGTCGGTCATATAGTCGGCAGTATGCGTTTCGCGATACTTGTTCTGGCCCGGGAGCCAAACTTCGATATCGATACCACGCGCATCAGGCTTGCCAATGTCATAAGTACATTTGCGAATCACGCGATACGGAAGCTCCAGCTGTTCAACGAGCCAGCGCTGAATTGCGACGAAGAATTCATGCTCTTTGCGGCTAGTTTCCTTAGTCGAGAAGCTCTCCATCTCGAGCTTATCGAACTGATGCATACGGATGATGCCTTCCATATCTTTGCCATAAGTACCAGCCTCTTGGCGGAAGCTAGTAGCATATCCGAGGTAGCGAATTGGAAGTTCAGCCTCTTCGAAAATCTCGCCAGCGTGCATCGAGCCAAGAACATGCTCGGCACTGCCCTGAAGCCAAAGCTCTTCGCCCTCAATCTTGTAGCGGTCTTCGCGTGGCTCAAGGCGATCCATCGCGTCATACATATCGGTACGAAGCATAAGTGGCGGGAGGACGGTCGTAAATGGCTTGGTCGATAATCCGTCAAGGCCAGCATCGGCGATAATCTTCTTAATAATCTCCTCATCCGTGAGACTATTCATAACAAAATTCACAATCGCCATCTGGAGCTTGACCATATCGCCCTTGATATAAGCAAAACGTGCACCAGTAACCTTAGCGGCGCGCTCTTTATCAATCCAGCCACGTGCCTGACCAATCTCGTAGTGATTCTTTGGATCCTCAAGCTTCGGCGGCTCGCCAACAACTTCGGCAACCTGGTTGTCGTCTTCGCTGAGACCGATTGGTACGTCATCTTCATAGACGTTCGGAACAGTTTTGAGCTGCTTGATGTAATCTGCCTCGACAGAAGCAAGCTTCTCTTCAAGCTCAGTAATCTGTTTCTTGAGCTCTTTGCCGCGCGTAATTAACGCCTGGTCAGGCTTGCCATTCTTCATCTGTGCAGAAATTTTATTGCGCTCCTGACGGAGGTCATCAACCTGTCGCGATAGGTCTTTGCGCTCATCATCAAGCGCCAGAATGGCCGCAAGGTCAATCTCGCCCTCGTAGCCCTTGTTGCGAATCGCGTCCTCCACTTTCTGACGATTCGCTCGGATATAATTTATATCTAGCATAATACCTATATTTTAGCATGTTTTATTCGGCGAGGACTAGTATTCGGGAAGGGTGTTATAATTTGCTTATGGATAAAAAATTGCGCAATTATATCGAATACATCAAAAAAGCGAGCGACAAGCCGAGCCGCGAGCTGATCGAGTATCACGAAAAGATGTTGGCGCAATTCCAGCACGAGCGTCTCGTGCATCTGATTGTAACGATGTTCTTTGCGCTGTTTATGATTATTTTCTTCATTTTCTTCGGCGTAATCCAGGTGCTAGGCCCGGCGAATATTTGGATGACGATTATCGGCTACTGCGTTGGCGCAGTGACGCTAATATTCCTAATCGTGACCCTGTTTTACGTACGCCATTATTATCTACTCGAAAACGGTGTACAGGAGCTTGAGGAAGTTACGCGTAAACTATATAAGCGCGACAAATAAACATAAGCAGTTGACTTTTTGTGGGTTTTGTGCTATAATGTGAGAATATGGTCATTTTGGTGACCCTTTTTGTTTGCGACAAAAAGCCTCGCTTGAATGACTTTAGCGAGGCTAGTGTTTTTTCTGAATTAGCTACTTGTTGTATTCGTAGAACAGTTTGCCTTCGATGGTATAATAACTAACTTTGTCATCTCCGGCGACACGAAGATATTGGTCCTCGTAATAGTTTGGACGCTCTGGGAATTCCGTCGTTACGGTCTTATTTGCGGCATCAATAAGATGATACTTGTCGTCGTTATCTCTTGCGACCATAACTTTCTTGTCGGACGAGACTTCATAGCCTTCGTATCCAGAAAGAATCACGGCGCCACTCTTATCAAGGAGGTCATATGTGTCATTATCATAGATGCGTGCGGAATAATAATCGCCACGGGATGTGATCGAATAATATCTGCCCGAGATAGTCTCACCGTTTCTGTTTACGAGCGTATAGCGCGAAGTGTAGTCTTCTTTGCCGTTGCGGACGATAATATTCTCATTAGCATCGAGGCCGGAGAGCTCGCCATTATTTGTCTCGTTGAGCGCATAAATCTTTTTGCCATCGAGACCATAGAGTGCAACATTATCTTTACCGCGCACGGAATAACCGGCATAGTC
Source organism: uncultured Candidatus Saccharibacteria bacterium (assembly GCA_946187605.1). Lineage (GTDB taxonomy): Bacteria > Patescibacteriota > Saccharimonadia > Saccharimonadales > Saccharimonadaceae > UBA2834. Next base: position 1,676 of record CAMHRH010000054.1, on the reverse strand, counting down.
TAGTGACGGCGAATAGTTGCAATCTACCGTATCGGTTTTATTGCCGTCCACATAAATGTCGAGTTGGTTGTCGTCAGAGCGATAATTCGCATAATGGTTCTCGTCATAAACATAGTAGCGTTCGCCATAGCCGCTAGTCTTGAAATCAGTAACCTCGCCGCCGCGAATAAGCGTAGTATCGTCTTCGCCCTCGCATTCTAGATACTTTTGGCCGGACTCTTCGTTTTCTTCGATGTCGATGTCTTTGCAGCGATCGCCGAATTCCTTGAATTTGCCATTCTCAAAAACTGCGAATTTATAGCTGCCATATTCGCCAGTGCGTAGCACGAAGGTCTTTTTATCTTTCGTCACATCTTCAATCTTATACGAATCACTAGTTTCGAACGTACCAGCAACTTCAAGCTTCATATTGTCAAGTATATAAACAGCGCCATCAGTTTTGAGCACGCTCGCCGTGCGGCGGTCATACGAAGAAAACTCCGGGTCCTCTTTGGAATGGAAGTTCAAGACACTCTTGCCACGAACATTATAGAGTTCATACTCATCATCGCCGGTTCCAATTACGATAAATGGCGTATTGTAGTCATATGCATAATCCTTGGCGTTATCGCTAAGTTCCGTGCCGTCGCCGAGGATGATAGCATCCTTGTCGTTATGGTCGACAAAATAAAAGCCGGCGCGACTACTGACATAATTGTCACCAAGATCTACTGAGGTATTGCCCTTACTATCAATAATCATATACTTGCCATCGGCATTTTCTACGAGACTATAGCCGTTGACGAACTCGTCGACGTCCTTGTAGATAAAGTCCGTCAAGCGATCGCCTTTATTGTTGAATACCGCATATTTTGCGTCGCTATTGTCATTCTCGGCGAGAAAGAAAGAATCCGAGTCGAAGACTGAGACATCTTTGCCTCCTATTCCGCCCTTAAATAATAAGATAATAAGTAATACGATTGCGCCCACCGCTACGACGGCACCAATAATGATACCGATACGTTTTACGTTAAGTGGCCTTTTGGTGGTACTTTGTTCCATCATTTAGTCCTGTTTAATATAGCTTCATGATAGCATCTTTACTAACCGGTCGCAATCTGATATAATTGGTGCTAATTATGAAAAAATCAATCCAACCTAAAGATTATGACTTTGTGGTGTTTGCCGATGAGCAGGCAAAGTTTTCTTTTCTAACTCGCTCCACCGCTAAGTCTGACGAAACCATCAAGTGGACGGATGGCAACGAGTACCCACTCGTAAAGATGCAGATTTCCAGCGCATCCCACCCATTCTTCACGGGCGAAGAAAAGATTATCGATACCGAAGGTCGCGTTGACCGCTTCAAGGCTCGCGCACAGAAGGCAGAAGCTCTTAAGGCTACCCGCGGCAACAAAGTTGCTAAGGCCCAAAAAGAAGCTGCTAAAAAAGCTGCTAAGGCTGAAAAATAATAGATTTGGAGTTATAGATTATGGCACGCAAGACTAAAGGTAAAGCTGTTCCAACTGCAAAGTTGAACCGCAACAACAACCACAAGCATAGCGAAAAGCGCAAACATTTCAACTTGCGCGACGGTCGTTAAGCAAAACTTAGCTCATGAAATATTCCAGGATATACGCCTGGAATATTTTTTAATGCGTCACAAAAACATAAGTGGTTATGACTCATAACTTCTCTTT
>CAMHRH010000053.1 GCA_946187605.1 uncultured Candidatus Saccharibacteria bacterium | reverse complement strand
CAGGGAAATCTTCCTGCGAGCGATACATCATATAACCAACCGCATTACCCTGCTTAGATAAATCGTCGAGAAGCCTGTCAATAAAATCCTTCTCCGCTTGGGGAGTATTGTTGTCAACACTATAATCCAATAACTCCCGAAAAGATTCCGAATAGATATATCGGTTCACGTCGTCGTCAAAAATTTGCCCCCTTGTTGCATCTACCAACGATAACTCTAAGGCGACCTGCTCGAGTAGGCTTTTTAGCTGTGGGTTATTTACAAGCTCTTCGCAATCTTTGTACTTGTCCTGTTCGAACATGTTTAGATAATCGCCGGCAATTTCGGTTTCGCCATTATCGCCGTAAAAAATTACCGTTCTCTCGCCGCGGTCCATATGATCAACGAAGAAATCTGTTGGAATGTCTTCTTTCTTCGTATTATACGATCCTAAAATCTCTGGACATTTTGGCCGAGACTCATCTACCTCCGTCAAAATATCCCATTCACTGGCAGCTTGCGGATTCTCTTTATTATTTATTTGCTCACTCATTTAGCTAATCTTATCCATTGGGTCATTTTTTGATGATTCAAGTATTTCGCCATAGGTCTCCGTAATCGGCTTACCATTAACTTTAAGCACTTTAAAGGTAGCTAAAATATCTTGATATGCCGCATGCGCATCATCTTGCCCAGTCAAGTCAGATTCGATTCGCGCGAAATATCCAGGAATACCATCAATTTTATCGATATATATATTCAACGTACCCATGCGTAACTCTTCGCGACGACGACTGACCTCGTAGCGTAACTCGTAGCCAAGCTGGTATAAAATATGCGCAGTTTCTGAATAGTCTTTTACTAAAGTGGCGTTAACGAGATCAAACTGTTCATCTTCGAAATGGCGACGCATCACGAGTGCATAGCTCGCCTTTTTTTCAGGGTCTTTCACGATCGTACGAAGACTAAGTCGCGGCATCGCTTTGTCGCGAGTAAAACGCTTCGGAACAAACACGCGATCGTGCTGCCAATATGGCGCCGAGAAATGAAAGTCAATCTCTTCAAGCGCATCGATAAATTCGGTTCGAGAGCTTAGTTTTATCTTGATGATAGTTTTTTTCATTTCTAGCTCCTTTCTTTAGATTGTTGCTCCTTGTCGAGCCTTATTTGCCCACTCGTCCGCTAATTCGTTTCCTTTTGTACCAATATGGCCACGCGTCCACTCGAGTTTTATGGATGGCTTTGCAAGATATAACTCATATAATTCTTGGACTAGCTCAAGATTCTTAATCGGGCCAGATTTCTTAGTCCAACCATTCTTTTTCCAGCTTGGCGCCCATTTTGTTACGACATTAACCCAAAATTCTGAGTCGGTTGAGATTCGATCGTTTGGCTGAGCGATTTTATAGGCAGCGATTAAAGCCATCGCTTCCATGCGAATATTAGTTGAGTTCTGCTCGCTACCAAGCGCAACTGGCTTTTCTAAATCAAGATCAATTACTGCATATCCACCCGGTCCAGGATTTGGCGAGGCAGAGCCATCGGTGAAATAATGCTTCATACCTTTATTTTATCAGATTATTTCTTCTTTGATGAATGAGAGAAGCCATTACCGATAATTACGATGAAATCGGCTTCGGTTTTTGATAAGCTCTCCGGTATTTCAGTCTGAATATCAACACTATAGAACTTCTTTAATGCCTCCGCAGTTTGAGAAAGCTTAGTATTCTTCTGATAAACGCGCACGCCATCAAAGCCAGATTGGTCAGACGGAGCATTTACTGTAGATGAAACAATATATCCAGCATCCTCAAGCTCTGTCTTCTCCTTTGAGGCGATACCATAGGCATTAGTGCCATTCATTACGACGATTTGGGCGTTTTCCGAAGTAAAGGCCTCAGCGCTCATCTTGCGTTTCATGTAAGCTTTTATGTTACTGTAGTTTCCTACGCCGGCTGTCGGAAGAACATAGGAAATTCCATTAATAGTACCGGTAGTCATTAAAGCGGCTGGCTTATCATCTGTCGAGTATAGCGATATTGTCTCAAGTGCCGCCATATCAACATTACTGGCTACTTTTAGAGCGGTTTTGATTTCAGTATCTTTAAAGTCGGTTCGCAAATTATCTCCGACCGCATCTTTAATTTGTATAACTGCCCCTAGATCTGAAGTAACGTTCGATTCGCGCGCCTTCTTTACGATTGCCTCTAGAATGCGTTGCTGGAAGTATTCGCGGCTAAAATTGCCATTTCCAGCACCATAGCCACCAAAGGCATTGCGAACGCGCGCAACAGCTAGTGCCTGCCAACCATTTAGATGAAGCGCCTGGCCATTCGGATAATCCAGACTGACATTATGATTCTGCTCAATATCGCGAAGACCTTTCGGGCTAGTTGTCTTAATTACCGTCTCATTGCCATCCCATTCCTGGTCTTCATAAGTAAATACGACATCAATACCGCCAATTGCGTCGACAATTTTTACCACCGCAGCCCAGTTTGCATGCACACGATAATGCACCTCTACGCCCAACACTTCCGTGAATGCGTCAGCAAGTTTCTGCGCAGCTTTTTCTTCGTGCTCTTTTTTGCTCTCTGCGCTGCCATTATTTTTAGAATATTCACAGAAATAGACCTCATTTAGTTTTCCGGTCGCAGTACAGGTCGAGCTAGCTTTCAAGTCGCGCGGCAAGCTGACTGCTTTTGCATTTCCAGTATCTTGATCAATACTAAGAAGCATCATCGAGTCCGTAAGGAGTCCGCCGTCATAATGAGGATCATCCATACTATAGCCCTCTGTACCAAAAATAATAATGTTCGTGCGGCCATTCTCATCTTTCTTTAGTGGTGTGTCTGGATCGGAGAATATAAAACCCAGAAGATTACCATCGTCAGTAATCTTAGCTACGAAGTCATTTAAATAGAAATACGCATAGGCGCCGCCAGCAAGTAATAGAAGGACGAGCACCAAAACAACTTTTCGAAGGATTTTCTTCTTCTTTTTTGGCTTATTTTCCTTCTTCATAGCTTTTTTGCGCTCCTTTCGTGGCACATCGGCTAAATCCGTAGGATTATTATCCTTAACTTCTTCGAGAAATTCTTTAACGACAACATCCTGACGTTCTTCTTTTTTGCGTTTTTCCTCAGCCGCTTCTAGAGCCTCATTCTCTTTTAATAGCTCTTTTAAGTCTCGTTTATTATCCGGAATCTCAATGCTACGTTTTTTCGCGATAGCATTAGTCGAACGTTTAACGACGACTTTTTTCCTAACTGGTTTTTTGGTTGCGGTTTTTTTAACTCCACTTCTCCGCTGAAGCCCATCAATAGACTTACCATTCATTATCCTATTCTAACATTTTGAGTTAATTATACCTAATCACTATGATTGACTTTTGTGTTTTCTATTATTAAGTATGCAGTGCAAAAATTAAAAGTTTTGCACAATGTGTTAAAAAGTTATGAAATATTTTTATCTATACGCAACCGAACATGTTCGGTTTTATAGGGGTGGCGCACTGTTCGGTGATCAAAAAACCGGCTTTTTGAGCCGGTCTTAGTTTTATCTACTCTTCGTCGGCGACTTCTTTGCGAACTATATGAAGTCGGCGTTCACGCCCTTCACCTTTACTAAAAGTCTCAATATCTGAATAATCCTGCGCAAAGCGATGGACGACGCGGCGATCGGCGGCATTAAGGTCGAGTATTTTTTCATTGCCAGTACGACGCACTTCCTGAATCCAGTTTTCGGCTTGACGTTCGATTTTATCAGCACGCTGGCGCTTGTAGTCGGCAACATCGATATTAACCCGAGTAACATCAGCATTACGAGCAATAAGCGTCATCATCACAATGTGTTGAAGTGCGCGCAAGTTGTTGGCGTTTTTACCGATTAATAGCGAGTTCATACTAGTCGACGGAATTGATAGCTGTATCACATCGTCATCAATCGTCGAATAGACTGCCACATTAATACCAAAGAATGACAGTAAATCCTCGAGATACTTCGTAGCGAAGCGGATTGATTCATCTGTATTCATAATTATCTCCTTTTCTTTTTATTAGAAGCAGAGATGCGCGTAATGTGTACTTTTTCCTCGTTTTTGTTTTTGCTTGAAGCGTAATGCGTAGTTCGTTTTTTCGTCTCAGCCTTAGTGTTATCCTCAACAATTACAGCTTCTTGAGCCTCTTTGAGCTCTTTCAGAATGCGCTTATCTGCAGCTGCCTCCATTTCGGTATAGTCGCGACTAAGAATAATCTTCTGCAAGAAGACAGTAATACAGTTATTTAAGAAATAATACAGTACGAGTGCGCCCGGAAGGCTAATCATAATCATCAACATCATGAGTGGCATCATCCAAGTCATTTGACCTTGCGCAATAGCATTGATCTCGCTCTGATCAGCCTCTTTACCCTCTGCCGCTTCACGCATAATATCGCGGAAGCCACGCTTCTTTTTATTACTACTGCGAGAAGGATCCTGTTGACGAGCCATAATAAATTGGACACCAGCAGATGCGACGGCTAATACTAAGATGACAATAGAGCTAGTCGAGCCAAATCCGGCGCTAGTCGAAAGATCCACGAGACCAAATAGCTTTGGCTGGAATTCATAGACAACTTCTTGCTTTTCTTCGTCACTCTTATCTTTATTACTCTCAATTACATTAAAGTATTTATTCTGAGTCTCAATTAACTCATCGACATTTCTGAGCGATTTTACAAATGAGTATGCCGAATAGTCAACGTTATAGTTCTCGCGTGGGCGCGCCGCAACGTTAATCGCAGTAAAAAGGCTAATAAATAGCGGGAGCTGAATTAGAATTGACAACATGGAGCGAAATGGCTTCACGTTCTTGCGCTTGTAGAGGTCCATCATCTGAATGGATTCCATCTGGCGGTTACCCTTGCAGCGTTTCTTAATTTCCGCAAGCTCTGGCTGAATCTGGCGCATAATGCGTGTCTGATGTAGCTGTCGCTTCATAAGCGGCCACATGCAAATCTTTACTAGAATAACAAAGATAATAATTGCAACGCCAAAATCACCAACTAAGGAATAAATCGCAAAAAAGATATTTACGATTGGGCGCACAATAATCATATCGATTAAGTCAAACATTTTTTACACACTCCCTAATGAGGTCTATTATATTATTTCCGCCTCAATAAGTAAATTATGGATTAGAGACCGCAAAACCTTAAAGTCAATATTTGCAATTTCTTTTGTATAGATAATAAAAATACAGTCAACTGGTACTTGGATTTTTGGCATCTCTGCACGGATTGCCTCATAAACGCGGCGGCGAATACGATTACGACCGACGGCAGATTTTAATACCTTTTTGCTAACAACAACAGCATAACGCTGTTTCTTACGGGCGTTACTAGCAAAAACCAGGGATATTCGTGAATCCCTGATTGTTTTTCCATGCTGATAGGTATAGCGAACCCCACCGCGCGAATGAAAACGATATTTCCTCGAGATCATCGTTAGGCGCTAAGACGTGCGCGTCCCTTAATGCGACGACGAGCAAGAACTTTGCGGCCGCTTACGGTTGCATTGCGTTTACGAAAACCGTGCTCAACTTTGCGTTGGCGCTTATGTGGTTGATAAGTACGCTTTGGCATATTTTCCTAACTTTCTGATTATTGTTTTATTTAAAGAATTGTGTCTATTATAATGATTTTTTCCACATTTTTCAAGTATTTTTCCACATATCCCTCCCCTGTTATAATTTTCTTGTGGAAAACTTTCATCTGTTATTTCATTTCAAGTATTAGAAAATATTTTCAAAGTTGCATATTTTCATAAAAACTGTGGAAAACTTTTGTATAATTGTTTTTAGGTAAGGAGGTCAAAGAAC
>CAMHRH010000052.1 GCA_946187605.1 uncultured Candidatus Saccharibacteria bacterium | reverse complement strand
ATGGCCGCCCCTATTTTTATGCAAAAAAACAACTGTAATTAGAAATCCCCCTTTTCGGGGGATTTTTCTATTTACTTGCCGCCTTAATTAGGCCATCAAACAACGGGTGTGCCCGATATGGTCGAGAGCGAAATTCCGGATGCGCCTGCGTTGCCACAAAGTAATCACATTCCGTTCCCTCAACAAACTCAACCAACTTACCATCTGGAGACAAGCCCGACACTGTTAGGCCGCCAGCATTTATTTGCTTCATGAACTTCTGATTCACCTCATAGCGATGACGATGGCGCTCAACGACCTTTTCGCTACCATAAATCTCTGCAATTTTTGACCCTTTCGTCAACTTCGCAGGATAGTCACCTAAGCGCATCGTACCACCAGTACTTTCTTTGCCCTTCTGTCCTTCCATAATATAAACAACATTCTTGCCTTCCGGCGCATCAAATTCTTCCGAATTCGCGCCATCGAGCCCACCGATTCGCGCCGCCGCAATCACCGCCGTCTGCAAACCGAGACAGATACCTAGATATGGCTTATTATTCTTCAAACAATATTCCGCAGCTGCAACTTTTCCTTCAACACCACGCACGCCAAAACCACCCGGCACCAATATTCCATCTACCTGTTCAAAGTCTCGTACCGACGCTTCTTCGGCATTAATCCAAACCGTATCAAGACCAACACCATTCTTCCATGCCGCCGCTTTCAAGGCCTCAGTTACTGACAAATACGTATCCGTGTTGTCGATATACTTCGCAACAAGACCAATCTTAACTGTCTTCTTCGGTTTTGCTTCGATACTCTTTACTAATTTTTCCCACTCCGTCATGTCTGGATCGCCGTGATCGATAAAACGCTCAAGTGGCGCCAAAACACCACCTTTTACAGCGTTTAGCGGCACCTCATATACCGACTTCGCATCCGGCATCAAAACTACAGCATCTTCCGCCACGCCGCAAAAAGTCGCCAATTTCTTTGCCACATGCGGCGCCTTAATCACCTTATCGACATCCATACGCGCGACGACCATATCTGGAATAATGCCAAATTCACGTAAATCACGTAACGAATTCTGCGCCGGTTTCGTTTTAAACTCTTCCGAAGTCGATAACCATGGCACGTAGCAAACATGCACAAACAAACAATTCTCGCGCCCAACTTTAGAAGGAAATTCGCGAATCGCTTCAATAAAGTGCGACCCCTCAAGATCACCTACCGTTCCCCCTATCTCTACAATATGCACATCTGAGTCAAAATGCTTCGCGTTCTCAATAAAAGTTTGCTGCACTAAACCAGTCACGTGCGGCACTAACTGCACGGTCTTGCCGCCAAATTTTCCGGCACGCTCATCATCAATCATGCGCTTATAGAGCTTGCCCGAAGTCCAAATCGAATCACCTGTCATCTCGACATCTAGAAAGCGTTCATAATGCCCCAAGTCCAAGTCCGTCTCTGCGCCATCATGCGTCACATAACATTCGCCATGCTCACGCGGGTTCAATAGACCAGCATCGACATTAAAATACGGATCGCACTTTTGCATCGAAACCTTCAGCCCCTTCGCCTTTAAAATAGCGCCAATACTGGCCGCCATAATACCCTTGCCGACGCCAGAGATCACGCCACCGGTCACAAATATATATTTCGTTTTTGTTTTCATCTTGGGCACACCTCCTTATCTTGCCCTACCCATTAATACACACCCCAAGAATACTCTATTTTCGCAACAAGCACAAGCATTGACATTCCATATTTAGTGTTGTAATACTTGCGCAAACCACCATACCTAGCGCATAACACGAGAATGACGCATTTTTGCCTAGACTAACATAACGCTCACGCCTATAATCATATTAAGAAAAGCTTGGGAGATAAATATGAAAAAAGGCCAAAAAATCGCGCTTGGCATACTATCCGCAATAGCAATAATCGCAATATGCGGCAGTATCTTCGCCTACATTCAATATCAATCAAACAAGAAAGAGCCTACAGCCGCCACGTCGCTCGATGACCGCTTTTCCGACAGAGATAAAAAAATATTAGGAATCGGTCAAAAAGACGACAACACTGATAGTGAACAAGTTCAAGATATATACTCAGAGGAATACAAAAAATACCTAGAATTAAGCGACGAGGAAAAAGACAAACTCGAAGTAGTGCCACGCAAAATCGACCCACCTTCAGAAGTTATTGACGAAATCGGCGACGAACAGCAAGAAGAAATCGACAGTCTTAATCAAGACGAGAAGAAGCAGGAGCAAGTCGAGCAGCTCATTAATATCCCCAGCAGCTTTAATCTAAAAGAAATCATCAACCTCCCAATTCGCGACCAACGGCGATATGGACTCTGTTGGGATTTCGCCACCCTGCTCGCCGTTGAATCGTTCGCAAAACTACACGGTTACGACGAGAACCTCGATTTGTCTGAACTGTATCTCGACTACGCTCTATCAAAAAAAATGTATGGCGATCGAAAGCTCCACGATGGCGGTTCATTTACTGAAGCCGAAAGACATTTCGCGCACTCCGGATTAATAGATGAAACCACTGGCGGGCCTTATCCGGAAATCGAGGAAGATCCCTACCATCCCTACGGTAAAAAAGATGCAGAAATCTTAGAACTTTTTTCTGCCACTCCGACGCTTAATGTCACAAAAACAATTGATTTCCCGAACTACTACAGCCTAGGAAGCGACGAGGAAAAAGCTATCTTTCGCGACACGGTAAAGCGGCATATTATGCTAAATGGCGCACTCTATTTTAGCGCACAGGCGCCAATCGCGACAACTACAATATACTGCAACGGAAATAGTGATATCGTGGACTGCAATATGAACCCACATGCTATGGCGATTGTCGGTTGGGACGACAATTATCCAGTTCAAAAATGGATCGATGAACACGGGGGAGACACGAAAAATGCCCCGAAACATGACGGCGCCTACATCGTACAAAATTCTTGGGGAGAACAGAACGGAGAAAACGGCATCTACTATTACTACTATGACGATATTTATGTAGGTCGAAATATAAGTGGCATTTTGTCCCTAAATCTAGACGATGCCCTAGACCTTAATACTGTCTCCAACCAAAAACTCCACGATAAACTTTATCAGCAATATCGTAGCTATATTAAGGAAGTCGACGGCAAGCAGTATCTAACGCCAGTCGCAATAAAACAGGCCCATGAGATTAATCTAGACAATCTAGCAATCACGAGCTCGGACCTAGAGCAAATCGCTACTATTATCGAAAACACATACATTATCAGCCTCAAGAATAACAATATTTCCGATTTATCTTTCATAAAAAATGCCAATAAAATCTACTATTTAGACCTGTCGGGTAATCCTATTAATACAATCTCACCAGACTTTTTTACAAATTCAAGTATCGATACATTCCACTGTAATGATTGCCATCTATCGGGCAACTTAACTATTGCAAACAGTAATATTGTTAACTTATCGCTAGATAATAATCCAGACATACAAACATATAGCATTTCGGGCACACCGCTATACTACATTAGTTTAGTGGGTAATAATTTGAAAGAAGCCTCGCAGCTAAATATCATCTGGCCAAAAAACGACGATTATGAAACGACCGCAACAATAGATATTTCCAATAATCCAAACTTTAGCGACTATAATAGACTACCCGATTCTTTCCGTGATATTACCGCAAAAAATAATTCACTCACTGATCTAACATCCTTCTCGGGCAACACGTATGTAAAAATGCTCGACGTTTCCGAAAATTTACTCACATCAATAAACGGCTTACCAAGCGAAGTGAGCTACTTAGACGTATCAGACAACCCGTCACTCTCAGACTATAGCGCAATCAATAATCTCACTATCTACGAAACTCCAGACGTATCAGGAGACGATGAATATTATTATTGCGACTACAGTTGCGAACGATTGAGCCTTATCGCTAAAAATAATAATATTGACTCTCTTGACATCTTCGGCGGCATAAATAAACAAATCACGCTTAGCCTGAACCTAGCTAATAATAAGATCAAAGAACTATCGTATATCCCCTTAAGCACTCATAGCCTCACCGTTAGCAATAATCTAATTACTACTATCGGCGATTTCAATGCCCCATCGCTTGAGTTTATCTCTCTGAATAATAGCCCAGTCGAAAGTGGCATCGAGCACCTAAAGGACGTCTCTTTTATCGACTTATCTGGCACAAAGATTACAGACATTTCCAGTCTTATCGAGACAAAATCGGGAAAAATCAGCAGCCTAGACTTATCACGCAACAACATAACCGAACCATTACACGATATCGGCAACCTCTCTAACCTTTATTCATTATCCGTAAGCGACATGAAAACACCGCTTACTGGTGAACTTGCAAGCGAATCATTAGAAGGCATCAATCTGTCTGGTTCAGATATTAATGATTTATTCATCAATACGCCAAATACTAGTTGGTTTAATTTAGATAACATCATTGCGGATGACGAGAAAATCAATCATGTCTTAGAATCAGTCGTTGCCGCTGGGGATTCTTCTCTTAAGTCATTTACATTCAAAGGAATCAAAAATGCCGACATAAATAAGCTATTCACTACAATGCGCACTAATCAGCCCTTCGACTATAGTCAGCGCAACAATAACTACCTTTATCTGCCAGATATGCTTTTCGACAACGATTCAATCGATAGCTTTCTTTTATATGAAGACCATATCTCTCAGCCAACGACTCGCACTCTCACCGGAAAAATCGAAGACATGCATGCAGACACTAATAACCGCATCTATGCCAAAGACGCCCGCTCTCGCGCAATTATCGCACATTCTATCAACAAAAATTGCTATATTGCACCCGACGCATCATACCTAGAATTTTACCCAGACTCAGAACCAATCGAGACCAAGCTAGAAATTACAAATATGACTTACACATTTACTGCATTCCCAGAAAACTACTTCAATGCCCTAGTAACCTTATATCCGAATACACCATCACAATAGCTCACAATGAAAACTTTCTATGACATCCGCTATCGCGCCTACAATCAGAACTGCAAAAAGCCCCTCTGCTTTTTCTTGGCCAGCGATATTCATTTTTCGCCAAGTATCACTAGTGAAACGCTCGGCAAAATTGCTAGCGCCGCAAAGTCCAAGCACCCAGACTACATCATTATTCCGGGCGACCTCATCGATTACCTAGACGCGATAGATAGTAATCACGAATTACTGCGCCTTCTTTCTTGGCTCGAAAATCTTGGCGAAATCGCACCAACTATCATCAGTCTTGGCAATCACGATTTCTATCGCATTAATCATAACCAAAAGCCAAAATTCTTCGGCCGCTACCCGTGGAAAATTGAAAACCCTGCTCCAATCATCGGGCAGATCAATTCGCTCACAAACGTTCACCTACTAAACAATTCTATTTACGAAGACAACCGAGTCTATGTCTTTGGCTTCACGCAGAGCCCGGACTACTATAACCTAGCCGATTCTTCGGATACTAATATAGCCATAGAAGACCGTAGTATTATGCTGCACGATCTTCGCGAAATCCCCTCCAAATTGCTCAGCAACCTCCAAAAAAATAAAGTGAAGATAGCGCTAATTCATTCCCCATTTCATCTTTTCGACGAAGAAATTAGCGCCTATTTCGATAACTTCGACTTCACTATCTCCGGCCACTCGCATAATGGTGCCGTACCGCCAATCCTTAATGACTTTTGGCGCTCCGACCGCGGCATATCCGCACCAGGCAACGCGAAACTTTTTCCAGAACACGCCCGTGCCGGGCTTTATGGCAACCATATCATCTGCGGCGCCGCAACAACCATTAGCGATTCGGCGCGCAAACTCAAATTCCTAAACGCTGCCTTCCCCATCAACATAGCTACGCTCGAACTAGACAAAAACCCACTTCACGCTCGTAAACCAGACATCCACAAAAAATACGAATCCCTCAATCATTAATCAAAAAGAAGTCGCGACATGTGCGTGACTTCTTTTTCATAATTAGTTCTTTTGACG
>CAMHRH010000051.1 GCA_946187605.1 uncultured Candidatus Saccharibacteria bacterium | reverse complement strand
TATACATAAATAATCGGCTCGAAGATTCGGATTATTATTTGCGCAATGTTTTTCCGGTCGATAACAATATTAAATATCCATATGCCGTGAACGAAGGAGAGCTATTCATTCTGGGCGACAATCGTCTCGAATATGATGATTCGCGCTCCTTCGGCGCAATAAAGAGTGACGATATTGAAGGCAAAATAATTGGATTATTCCGTACGCATGGACTCTAAAGCTCTTCGTGTCGTCGCTATCGCCGACAAAATCGTTAGCAAAATAATCTTCTTGTTTTTTGTCGCGTTGTTTATTGCGTCTTCGTATGCGGTTTATGATTCGATAAGAGTTCATGATGATGCTCATTCGGCCGATGACGTCGCTAATTCGCTTGGAGGATATACGCCTCATGACCGCATCTCGCATTTAAGGGCTATGAATCCTGAGGTTATTGGCTGGATAGCACTAGACGATACCAAAATCGACCACCCGATTTTACAAACGGGGAATAACTCTTACTATTTAACGCATGATTATAAGAAAGATTATTCGCTAGGCGGTAGCATCTTTATCGATTATCGCAATAGCATGAGTGACGACTACTTTGTTTATTATGGTCACAACATCGATAATGGTTCGATGCTTGGGCGAATTAACGAATATTCAGATAAAGATTTTTTCGATAATCATTTGGCCGGTACTTTGTATTACGAAGACGGTTCAGAACATTCGTTTACGGTAATTGCGTTTGCCTACAAGAACGAACAAGACAATACTGTGTATGACGTTAGTAATCTAGCTACCGGCCATAATAACCGCAACGCGCATTAACTCATCTGCAAATAGTACATATAAAAAACTCGTACTCCTCTCAACCTGCACGGAGGCAAATGGCGAGCGAGCCGTTCTTCTGCTAGGTTATGATGAATAACTGCTATAATACAATCTAAGTGCACCCGTAGCTCAGTGGATAGAGCACTGGTTTCCGGTACCAGGTGTCGTGGGTTCGACTCCCGCCGGGTGTACCATAGGGGAGTTCGAGTCAGTTTCTGGCTCGTTTTTGTTGCAAATAACAGAGCGATCTGATTAATGTATAATATAGAGTATGACGAATATCCTTGAAGTGAAGAATCTGACAAAAACTTATGGCAAGGGCGACAGCTTAGTAAAAGCCGTAGATAAAGTGAACCTGAGTGTAGCGGAAGGCGAGTTTGTTGCAATTATTGGTGCAAGTGGCTCGGGGAAATCTACATTGCTTCACCTGATTGGCGGCGTCGATCGTCCGGACGATAAGAAATCTGGCGAAATCATCATAAACGGCGAGGATATTACCAAATTAAATAAAAATAAGATGGCAATTTTCCGCCGTGAGAATATTGGCATTATTTATCAGTTTTATAATCTCATTCCGGTTTTGACGGTCCGCGAGAACATTACTCTACCAGTTAGCCTCGATAAGAAAGAAGTCGACGAGAAGTATCTGGATGAGCTTATTGATGCGCTTGGGTTAAAAAACCGCGAAAGTCATCTGCCGAACCAACTCTCCGGCGGGCAGCAACAACGTGTTGCGATTGGGCGTGCACTCTTCGGCCGTCCGGCGCTGATTCTTGCCGATGAGCCAACCGGGAATCTCGACTCGAAATCTAGTGCCGAAATCGTGAAGTTATTAAAGCTCGCTAACAAACGCTATCATCAAACTATCATTATGGTTACGCACGACGATAAAATTGCCGAACAGGCCGATCGCATTATACGATTTGCGGATGGTAAAATAGCCGAGAAAACTAATTTGAAACAGGCAAAGAAAAAATGAGCCTCGTTAAAAAGCTAACCATAACAAATCTCAAAAAGAATAAAAAACGCAGTATCGTGACGATGCTTGGCGTAGCTTTGTCGGGTGCGCTGATTCTCGCAATTGCAACGATGGGCACGAGTTTTTGGCGGACTTTAATTGACTTTAATATCGCTTCGTATGGCGATTTTCATCATTCTTTTGAGCATATTCCTGGCGATAAACTCGATATCGTTGAGCAGGCATATGGAGTAGAGAGTTATTTTTATGCTAAGGATATTGAACTTGAGGGTAAGTATGCTTACTTAGATAATACTAATACTCCGTTGCCGTCAGAATTATATACGCGCATCGATGAGCTCTCTGAAAGCGACCGCACGAGCGACAAAAAATATATCGTTTTCGTTAAATATAGCAATCTCAAACGCCATGAACGCTACGGCAAAGACATTGGCTACGCATTAGATGATGCTGGCGTCGAAGGCTATATTACTCGCGTCAATGATACGTTGATTATGCTAGAAGGGAATATTGATTATAATACAGCCACGATATTGGCTAGCCTCATTACCTTACTTCTTGGCGTCATTATCATTGCAAGTATTTTCACGATCCGCAATTCATTCAATATCTCGACCACCGAGCGTATTCGTGAGTTTGGCATGCTAAGCTCCGTTGGTGCAACCCCACGGCAAATCAGACGTATCGTAATCACGGAGGCTCTTATAATCGGCGCTTGCGCAGTTCCAGTTGCTACAATACTTGGCCTCAGTGCAGCTGGAGTGCTACTGCTAGTTACGAATTCGCTCATTAATGTCGGGCAGAGTTTTATGCACTTTTTCGTACCTTGGTGGGTTATTTTAGCAAATGCCGCACTTTGTTTCTTGATCGTTTGGTTAGCTAGCGCCAGCGCGGCAATTCGTGCGGGTCGCCTATCACCAATTGATGCGATTCGCAGCTCTCAAGACGTGAAAGTCAAAAACAATAAGATAAAGACGAGCCGTTTTGTTCAGAGCTACTTTGGTATTGGCGGCGTTATTGCGAGCAAGAATCTCAAACGTAGCCGTCAGAAGTATCGTACTACGGTTATCTCGATTGTTGTTAGTGTGGCGATTTTTGTCGGCCTTTCGAGCTTCGTGACGGATAGTAAACGTATCGTAAATGAGATCTTTCCAAATCTAGGCGCCGATTATATTGTTACGAACGGTGAACCGAAAGACTACCGTGAATTAATTAAAAAATTTGGCTTCGATGACTATGTTTATTATCAGGATGCGGCGACCGTCGGCGATCAGAGTGTTACGCTACTGTCGAAAGAATATTTCGAGAAGTATGCGCGCTCTGTTGGCGTAACGGAAGATTTTGATAAGGCCGTCATTCTAAATGACTATGTTACGACTCAGCATAGCAATGGCGCAATGTCCCTTTCGCGCCAGACCGAGTATACCGATGGCGATAAAGCCGAAATCCAAATGTACGACCAAGATAACCCTGACGGCGAACTCAAAAAGATAGAGCTAACAATCGCTAAAGTGACGAATAAATACCCAATGGGGACCGAGGTAGTCTATCGTCCAAACTACTATGTATCGGAAGACTACTATAAGGCGGCTAAACTTGAGATTCCGGATGGTTATTCATCGCTCTTTATAAATCCGGGCGATCGCATCGAAGAGCTAGACGCTTACATTCAAGAAAAAAGCAGCGACGTATTAAATAACATTGATTTGAATACGGACGAGATCGATGTGCTTGTTGGCTTTAATATTAAAGCCTCGCTCGAACAGACCGAAAAGACAATTCTTCTGGCGAGTATCTTTATGTACGGATTCATTGCAGTTGTTACTTTGATCGGTGTTACGAACATCTTTAATACGATTACGACTAATATCCAGCTACGCGCAAAAGAGTTCGCTATGCTAAAGTCGATCGGCATGACTGATGATGAGTTTAATCGCATGATTCGTCTTGAGACATTTTTCTATACTTTCCGCGCTCTCATTATCGGTCTGCCGATCGGTATCATTATTTCATTCGGTGCGCACACTATGCTATCTGAGGGTGGCCTCAACTTGAGCTACGAATTACCGCTGGTTCCGATGCTGATTGCCATTGTAATCGTGACGGCATTGATTGCATTTATTATGCGTTATTCGGTACGTCAGGTATCAAAACAGAATATTATCGAGACTATTCGTCAAGATACCGTGTAGTCGCTAAAGCGAAGCTTCAATCATTTCGGCATTGATTAGGATTTCTGAGCCGGATTCAACTGCGCCGCTAAGCACTGAGCGCGCAACGATGTTTTCGACTGTCTTCGAGACAATGCGGCGCATTGGGCGCGCACCAAGCTTCGGATCGTAGCCGCGTTCGACGAGTAGCGCTTTTGCGTCTGGCTCTAATACGACAGAAATCTTTTGCGGCGCCAAAGTTTTGTTTACACCATCAATAATAAGGTCAACGATAGAAAGTAGGGCATCTTTCGAGAGTGGCTGGAATACGCAGATCTCGTCAAAGCGGTTCAAGAATTCTGGCTTAAATTCGCCTTCGCGAATCAAGTCATTCGTTAGCTTTTCCTTTATCTCCGACATATTTAGGCCGTTGTCGATATAGTCGCGGATACTGTTTGCGCCAGCATTACTAGTAGCTACGACGATCGTATCGCGGAAGCTTACCTCACGGTTTCTCAAATCTCGCAGAATACCCTCATCGAGTAGCTGCAATAATGTCGTAAGTACTAATGGATGCGCCTTTTCTATCTCGTCTAGCAACACTACCGAGAATGGATGCTTTAAAACTTGCGCAGTTAGACTTAATTCGTCAGTTGCGCCGTCGGCAATCAAACGCTGAACGTCGTTAGCCGAAACGAACTCGTTCAAGTCTATGCGCACAATTGCGCCGTCGCCGCCAAAATATACATCTGAAATTGATTTTGCGAGCTCGGTCTTACCTACGCCAGTTGGGCCGAGAAATAGAAAAGTACCAATCGGGCGATTCTGGTTGCGTACGCCTGCCGCTGCGCGACGGAGCGCATCACTTACGGAGCGCACAGCGCTATCTTGCCCAATTAGGCGTTTATGGATCAAATCTTCCATATTGAGCAGGCGTTGTTTCTCGTCTTCGTTTTGTGAAGCCTGCATCTTGACGCCGTAGGTTTTTTCGACGGCGTTTTGGACCGAAACGTCGGTAACAAAACCATTCTCGGCAAAGTTTGCCGCCGCCTCAAGCAGATTAATTGCGCGCCCCGGCATTACTAGATCATGTACGTAGCGTTCAGATAATCGATACGCCTCGTGCAACGACCAGAAAGTATAAGTGACATTGTGTTGGTATTCCAAGATCGGCACGCGGTCCTGCATGACCTTAATCGTCTCCGTCTCATTTGCTGGCTCGAGCATAATCTTGTTGAGCGCATTCGCGAGCGTTGCTTTATGAGTTGAAATCTCGAGGAAGCGCTGCTGGTCCATTGTCAGGATGATGCGTAGCGCACCGCCTTCGATGACTGGCAAGAGCACATTTGAAATATCGACCGAGCCAGTGCCGTCGTTAAAGAATAGCTGTGCATTATCTAGCCAGAGAATGACATTTTTTGCATAAAATGCCTCGTTCAGAATTCGCGTCATTAGTGCCTCGAGCTCGCCGCGACCGCCTGCACTACTAATAAGTGCCGACGCATCGAGCTTGAATACCTGGCGATATTTAATGCGCGATGAAATCTTGTTGTCGGCGTTCAAAATCTCCGACGCAAACTCGTTAACGAGGCTTCTCCTACCGCTGCCTTCCGGCCCAATAATCGCAATATTCTGGCGACCGCCTTTCGAAAAGACGTCAATCATGTGCGAAATTTGCTCACGGTGCAAGGAAACGGAGACATTGCCGCCGCGCGTTGACTCGTGCTGTTTTGATATGTTCAGTGCAAAGCGTTGTAAGAGTGGCGTATAGCCGAACATTAGGTCGCGCCCCACGCCGCCAGTATGACGTCGCTGCTTGAGGCCTTTGACTAAATCGTTCAGATAATTAAACCAGAGCAAGCCATCATAAAGATCATCTATCTCTAGGCGCATTGACTTTAGAATCTGCTCCATATTACCGCTGCATTCGATAATCGCTACCGCCAGAACGCCTGCGGAGACCACCTCCGACTGTGTCTTCTCGCGAATCTCGAGCGCTTTTTCGAAGATTGGCGTAATGTCGGTCGACATATCGGAAGTAACAATCGCCATCATGCGCGGTGTTATCGCGTAGCGCATTGCCAAAAAACCGCCACTGCGTGTTTTATAGTACCATTTCGCAATTGACTGTGGCGTCGGATTTTTGCCGAGCCGCGACAAACACTCATTA
>CAMHRH010000050.1 GCA_946187605.1 uncultured Candidatus Saccharibacteria bacterium | reverse complement strand
AGTGGCCAGCTCGAAGGACACCCCAAAGGATCAAAGGCACATAAAGCAACCGTCGTCGGCGACACTGTTGGCGATACTAGAAAAGACGTCGTTGGCGTCGCACTCGATATTTGCATCAAACTCATGTCCACTGTCGCTAACACCTTAGCACCGATCTTCGCATCATTCCATATCTTCTAATCTCCTTACAATCCCCGGCCTAAAATGGTCGGGGATTTTTATTGTTTTTGGCTCATATCGCAAACAAAGTTGACTGCTATAATCTAAATATGCAAAGGCTAAAAATCAATCACGTCTATCAACATTTTAAAGGTGACAAGTACATCGTCACCGATGTCGCAATTCATTCTGAAACCGGCGAAGAGATGGTGATTTACCGCCAACTCTACGGCGAGGGGAAGCTATACGTTAGACCGATAGAAATGTTCCTAAGCGAGGTCGACCACGAAAAATATCCAGACACAAAACAAAAATATCGTTTTGAACTACAAAATATTAAGAGCATAGCAAAATAAGGAGACCTCATCAAAGCCATTGAAAAGAAATATTCAAACCGCGGCGTGAATCTAGACTTCGAAATTGGCAAACGCGACGTTATTTGTAAATCCTGCCACCGCAAATACGCCGTTAAGTACGCAAAAAATGGAAATAACAAATACTAGAAGTGAACAAAAAACGCCCAAATGGGCTGTTCCAACTTCAAAGTAGTGATCCCGAAGGGAGGGCGTATTTTGCTACGCAAAATACTATACCTCAGGGCGTCGCCTCGGAAAGATAAGCGCGAAGCGCTTGCTTTCACTCGGCTCCTACTTCGGACGACCCCTCGAGTTCTTCTCCCTTCGGGGCACCACTCAAAGATAAACAAAAAATACCCTACGGGCATTTTTAGCTTATCTTGTGGTGATCCCGAAGGGAGTCGAACCCTTGATTTTCTGGATGAGAACCAGACGTCCTGGACCACTAGACGACGGGACCACTAGCAGACATTTTAACAGAAATCACTGGCTTTTGCAAATCACGAGCCACCTCTTAAAACATTTGATTTTTGTCGAAAAACAATGTATAATATGCGAAACAATATCAAGGGAGCTTTAGCAAGCATGAACTTAATTCGTCGCTACTGGCGCATCATCTTTCCAATTATTATTGGAATTCTAATCTGGGCATTGTCCGACCATAACGGCGATACGTCTGCCGGCGAATCAAATACTATCGCAGACATACTTGGCATCTCGAACGGCCTCGCGCGCAAACTCGCCCACTTTGTGCTCTATGGCGCTCTCGGATATAGCATCGCTAGCTTCATCAAAGGGCTTCATCCTGTTAGTTTCCCGAAACTTACACAGATCATGTATCCTATCATTATCACGGTTATTTATGGTGCCATCGATGAAGTACATCAGCTCACCGTCATGGGCCGCAATGGTAGCGCCAAAGACGTCATCCTCGATGCGCTCGCCGGCGTTGCAGGAACTTTCGTTTATATAATTATCTTTTGCTTCATTCGTATGCGCAGAAACAAACGCTCGCTCGTTAATAGTATCATCGAAGAGCAAAAAGAAAACGCCGAGCAAATTATTGCCGAAAATTAATCATCCTTTAAGCTTTACTAAATAAAATAGCTCCATAAAGGAGCTATTCTTATGTCTAAGAGGCAAAAACTAAAAGTCGTCATACCAGCGGCAACTATCGCCGTCGCCATACCGACTTCCTTTGGAGTTTATCGCCCGTTCGATCATACGACCGAAGCCGAAGAAGAGCAATAAAAAAACGGCCTGACAAAGCCATAATATTTTCATTGTATCACACTTTACATTTTTTGTCAAGTTTGTTAAACTAACAGTATGAAATTACCAGTCGTCGCAATCATCGGCCAAACAAACGCCGGCAAATCTAGCCTCTTTAATCGCCTAGTCCGCAAGACTACAGCTATTGTTGCGCGCGAAGCTGGTACTACTCGCGACAATGTCGTCGCCAAAGTCGACAATCAGTACGTCCTTATCGACACTGCCGGTCTCAAAGATCCAGACGATGAATTCGAAACACATATTCAGGACCAAATCGATGACGCCGTAGAGAGCGCTGACCTTATTATGCTCGCGCTTGATAGTAGTAAATATCCTGACCATAACGATAAAATGATTGCCAAAAAAGCCTTAAAGTCCGGCAAACCATTACTTCTGTTGCTCAACAAATCCGATCTCGGCGAGTCGCTACCGATCGAAGAGTTTTATATGCTTGGCGTCAAAAACCCACTCCGCGTTTCCGCGACAACCGGCGCCGGCCTTAATGAACTGCGCACTACAATAGCCAACGAGTTAAAAGCACTTGGCTTCTCGACGCGCAGGCAAGCAGATGACGAAAATCGCCTCAAGATTGCACTTATTGGCCGGCCAAATGTTGGCAAATCTAGCCTCTTCAACTCGCTCGCAAAAAAACAACAAGCTGTCGTCGCCAATCTCGCCGGCACCACTCGCGACGTTAACCGTACCGAGGTCCGCTATAAAGGCCAGACCATCGAGCTCTTAGACACTGCCGGCCTCAGGAAACCAGGCAAACGTGAGGTAGGCATTGAAAAATTCTCAGCATTACGTAGCCTTGCGGCAATTGAAGAAGCTGATATTTGTTGCATGCTCGTCGATAGCACCGAACCACACTCCAAACTTGACCAAAGCCTTGCTGGCCAAATTGTCGATGCTGGCAAAGGCATTATCCTCGTTGTTACTAAGACCGACCTCGACGGACAGAGCACAGACGAGATACTCGATAAACTCGAATACGACTTTAACTTCATTCCATATGCTCCAGTCATTATGACGAGCAGCCTTACCGGCAAGAATGTCACTAAGATTTTTGAGATTGCTCAGCAAATCAATAAAGCACGCCATGCCGAACTTAAAACATCCGACCTCAATAAACTCCTAACTGATGCAGTCAATTCTCATCCGCCAGCCGGGCTCAAAAATACTCATCCGAAACTCCGTTATATGGTCCAGACCGATACTTGCCCGCCATGGTTTGTCGTCTATGGCAGCAATCTCAGTCTTCTGCACTGGAGTTATAAACGCTACCTTGAACGTCGCCTGCGCGAAAGCTTCGACTTCGGCGGTACGCCTATCTTCTTCTCATTCCGAAACCGTGACTAATATCTAGCACCACCCAAAAGCCAAAGCCTAACCAAGCCAGAACCGACAGCATAACGCCAACCGAATACCATGGCGTATGATAGCGCATCGTGATTTTATGCTCACCAGCCGGAATCTTCATAATCATCATCCCCGCCGAATCAATCGTCTCTATCTTTTCCGTATTGTCCATAACTATTCGCCAGCCCGGCTCATTCGGAATCGTAAAGTAAACATATTCCTCCGCCGCATAATCCGTCTCGATGTCATAGCCATCACGCGCGCGCGAAAAACTCTTCACCTGCCTTGAGACATTCTTGTCTATGTCATCAAACATACCATCATAGCTAAAGTCGCTCGGAACTACATGCTTTAAACTTATTTCTTCATCATTCTTAACGGCAACCGACTTCAACATCGCATACGCTCGCTCGTCCATCGGCAACGCAAGCAACTCGTCGTAAGTCATATAGCTATCCACCGCATAGCCAATTGGACACGCCGGTCTCTCTTCGAAACGTACTGCTCCGTCTTCCTCTACGATGTCGTATTTTCCTCCCAAAAGCTCCGTCAAACCTACGTGTAATGATTTATTGCTTCGCTCAACGGGATTATAATCGTCATCAGTGACAAATATCTCGTCAAAACGCACGATATTATGTGACACCGTTGAACTAAAACTACTCATACCGGGAAGCCCAGTCGCGATTGTCTCCTCATTTTCATTAGAGCTCGTCCGATACCGATCATCCGGCAATGTCAACTTCGATTTTGCCTCTAGCCGCCCAACATAATCTCTTACCGGCTCGCCATCCTCGACGTAATAATAAAAAGTTAACATCGTCGAGCCTACCGCAAACAAGACTATTAGAACACTGAAAATCTTTCGGTGAGTTATCGCAAGTATCGTCAATAGACAACCAGACAAAGCAAAAATTACTTGCGGAATAAACCTCGACTCGGCCATAATATCCAAATCAGTACCAAAATAAATCCATACCAAAGTCGCAAAAACCATTACCATATTAATAAACGCACCTAGTCTATAGCGATACTTCTTTAAATCATCAAGCACGAGTCCGCTCGCTAATGCCGACAGAAGCGTCAGCATATACCACCAACGCAGATAATATACTTTTAGCAACAAAAAGAGCGACGGAAATATTATCGTAAACGAACCAAGCAAGCACAACACCAAAATAACTGATAGCCATTTTCTTTCTTTTAATAAATATGCGAACACTAACGATAGGCCTATCATCGGCAACCAACAGCTAGCAGAATCATATTCCGATACGACTATCGAGGCATGACTAGTCATCGCATCTGCAGGGAAAAGCATACCTCGCGCAATCAATACATAGGCATCCGGAAGATTCTGGAGGACCCATTTCGTCGATATAATACCTTCAGCTCGCGAGGAAGAGCTAATGTATAAAGCGCTCGGTAAAAAGATTGCCGCAGAAAGTAGAATGCCGAAAAGGCCGCACAGAAAACATCGTAATGCGAATCGCATTATCCATTTGAATCCTTTATTCCAAAATCGGACTACTACATACATTAAAAAGAAAACAATTTCCTGGATAAAGAAGAAATAATTAACGACACAATTTAACGCTATCATTAAAATAAAGAACTTTTTCTTCTTAGAATTTTCCGCCAATCGCTCCAATCCAATCATCAGCAGCGGGAAAAACGCCACCACATCGTGAAAATGCCCAAACATCAAATTCGTAGCCTGAAAACCCGAAAACGCATACAAAATCGCCGCCAAAATCGCATTACGCGGCTTCTTAATAAACCTCCGCAAAAACATAAATGCCGTTGCGCCCGCAACCGCATATTTAAGCATATAAATCCAACCCATCAAATACGGCACCGTTTCCGTCGGAAATGGCACCAACAGCCAAAAGAATGGACTTCCTAGCTCATAGAAACTGTACCCCTGAATCGACGACGTGCCAAGATCAAGGCTATCCACCCAACAGTCGACGCCACACTCATGGATCGTACGATGCAAAGACATCGAAAATGGTATCTGCTGATAGTTATAATCCGAATATATCGAAAACGCCCCGCCACCAGAAATAATACGCGGCAGAAAAACCGCCATCGCCATCAGAAAGCATAACCCAAAGCAAATCCAGAAATAGCGATCAAAAACACGTCTCAGGACGCTACACACTCTCTGCATAGCTCAATTATACACCTAGTATTTTTCGCAAAAAGTGCTATAATATATACATACTAGGTGGGCCCGGAATCATCCGAGCTCATTCTGTTCGCAACTTAACACTATATTCTTTACCTTAAGGAGGTAGATTTATGTCGAACACGGTTTATTTTAATGGAACAATAGTCATGAGTCTCGACGTAGCAATCAACTCGCCAGAGATTATCGACGTCCAGAAAATGCCGTCGATAGCAAAAATGCTCATAATTCCAATAAGCGTATATAACCAGCGGCTTAGTCAGTGGGAGGACGAAGATACTGATCGCGGCGCTTCTGCAATCGAATTGTCGAGTTATTTAGATTACATCACGGAGCACTCAGCAAAAGAGAAGGTCAATGACGCCGGAATAACATTTCGTTATACCTATCCAGATAGCGGCGACACACTTCTTCTTGTCCCATCCAAACGCGAAGCAGGCAATTCAAGCAGCCAGACAACCATTAGGCTTGCAAAGGACTACGACGCCGACATCATCACGAGTAAAGCTTCTATGATAACCGACGCACGTACGCAGGGTATAAATGCGCATTTGCTCAAGCCAGATATATATTCCGGCTATCGCAACGTTTTTCTTCCAGAATCACTACATAGCATATGGACCACCACTAAACGCTGCTTTACGGCCGCAGAGTGGTGCAAATACTTCGAAGACGAAGAGCCGCTACGCCCGAACGAGTTTGTCGAATTCATTTTTGCTCCACCAGAGCGTCCACGCTATCACAATTACAATAACATCGGCTGGTTCAACCCGCTGACTGGATGCCTCGAGCACCTGCAGCACTTCAATAGCAGGCTTTGCCCACCAGGCTTCAGACCGCGCAACG